>DATKWV010000054.1:0-10388 GCA_035529405.1 Sedimentisphaerales bacterium
CACGCTGAGTGTACCTTTGAACTCCTCCGTTACCTTTTAGGAGGAGACCGCCCCAGTCAAACTACCCACCAAGCACTGTCCCACGCCCGGATTCACGGGTCGCGGTTAGGTGACTAACATAGCAAGGGTGGTATTTCAAGGGTGGCTCCACGTCCCCCGAAAGGGACACTTCATAGCCTCCCACCTATCCTACGCAAGATATGCCAGGCATCAATACCAGGCTACAGTAAAGGTTCACGGGGTCTTTCCGTCTTGCCGCGGGTATGTGGTATCTTCACCACAAATACAATTTCACCGAGTCCGTCCTTGAGACAGTGCTCCAGTCGTTACGCCGTTCATGCACGTCGGAACTTACCCGACAAGGAACTTCGCTACCTTAGGACCGTCATAGTTACGGCCGCCGTTTACCGGGGCTTCAGTTATGAGCTTCTCCCGCACCTGCTTTGAACAGCAAGAATCTCGAAATCCCAATGTCAAAATACGAAACAAATTCAAAATCCCAATTCTCAAATGTTCAAAACGTGTTGTTTTGGTCATTTGTACTTCTATCATTCGTATTTGTTTCGGATTTCGGATTTCGATATTCGAATGTTAACTTTGCTGCGCAAAGTAGGTGCGGAATGACCCTTCCCCTTAACCTTCCGGCACCGAGCAGGCGTCATTCTCTATACATCCACTTTACGTGTTAGCAGAGAACTGTGTTTTTGGTAAACAGTCGCCAGAGCCACTTCACTGCGCCCTCAGCACACATCTAATCGAAACTAAATGTGCCTGGAGGGACCCCTTATCGCGAACTTACGGGGTCAATTTGCCGAGTTCCTTAAGGACGGTTCTCTCGAGCGCCTTAGGATTTTCTCCTCGCCTACCTGTGTCAGTTTTAGTACGGTTATGCACCGTTGTCCTGTTTGAGGTTTTTCTTGGCAGCAACGCCAGCTGCTCGGGCATCATAAATCGGCCCTTGCGGTCCTTTGGCATCTTTATGTCGGCGGATTTGCCTGCCGACGACGCCGCGGGCACGATAGCCACGACTAATCAGCTTCCAGCCTTTGCTGCTGCGTTACCCCCACAGTCCAAGCCTTCGATACATAGTGCAGGAATATTAACCTGCTGTCCATCGTCTACGCCTTTCGACCTCGACTAAGGCACCGACTAACCCTGGGCGGATTTACCTTCCCCAGGAAACCTTAGGCTTTCGGCGAACAGGATTCTCACCTGTTTTATCGTTACTCATGCCGGCATAATCACTTGCTGCCGCTCCACCGCTCGTTACCGTACGGCTTCAGCGCTGGCAGCAACGCTCTCCTACCCCCCGCACCTATTCTGAGAATGTACGCTTTGGCCAATCCCAAAACTGTCTGGTCCAACATGTCGTCACAGACCAGAAACATACAAACTCAAAATAGGTGCGGAGCCGCAGCTTCGGTGTACTGCTTATTCCCGTTCATTATCGGCGCCAAACTGCTCGACCAGTAAGCTATTACGCACTTTTTAAATGGTGGCTGCTTCTAAGCCAACATCCTGGGTGTCACGGCAATTCGACTTCCTTAAGAACTTAGCAGAACTTCGGGACCTTAGCTGGCGATGCGGGTTGTTTCCCTCTTGACTATGAAGGTTATCCCCCACAGTCTGACTCCCGAGATAATCACGGCCCCGTTTCCGGGGCCTTTTTACGGTATTCGGAGTTTGGTTGGGGCAGGTAGACTGGTAGTCCCCTATCCCCATTCAGTAGCTCTACCCCCGTAAAGTAGTTACTCGAGGCTAGCCCAAAAGCTATTTCGGAGAGAACGAGATATCTCCAGGTTTGATTAGACTTTTACTCCTCCCCACAGCTCATCCCCTAACTTTTCAACGTTAGTGAGTTCGGTCCTCCAGAGATTTTTACATCTCCTTCAACCTGGCCATGGGTAGATCACCTGGTTTCGCGTCTACAGCCTACGACTAAATCGCCCTATTCAGACTCGCTTTCGCTACGGCTACCCCCCTTAAGGGGTTAACCTTGCCGCAGACCGTAACTCGCCGGCTCATTATGCGAAAGGCACGCAGTCAGGCATCCAGAGTCCGAAGACTCAGTATAGCCCTTCCACGGCTTGTAGGTGTATGGTTTCAGGTACTTTTAACTCCCCTAATAGGGGTACTTTTCATCGTTCGCTCGCGCTACTTTTCACTATCGGTCGTCGAGTAGTACTTAGCCTTGGAGGGTGGACCCCCCAGCTTCACACGGAGTTCCACGAGCTCCGTGCTACTCTGGAACGCTGACAATAACGGAGAACATTCGCTTTCGCTTACAGGACTATCACCTTCTATGGTCGGTCTTTCCAGACCGTTCGACTGGCGATGTTTTTGTAACTCCTTATCAGCGTCCGCAACCCCGAAAAGCAAGCTTTCCGGTTTGGGCTTATCCGCTTTCGCTCGCCGCTACTGACGGAGTCTCGGTTGATTTCCTTTCCCGCAGATACTAAGATGTTTCAGTTCCCTGCGTTCGCTTCGCATGGCCTATGCATTCAGCCATGGATGACGGAATCCGGTTGCCCGGTTCCGCCGGGTTTCCCCATTCGGAGATCCCGGGATTAACGGTTGCTAGACACCTGCCCCGGGCTTATCGCAGCCAGCCACGTCCTTCATCGCCTCTCGACGCCTAGACATCCCCCATACACCCTTAGTAACTTGACCATATCAATCCAGGATTGAATTGACAGGACAATTATCCTAAGTTATCGCTCATATCGGCGAAAAAATTTTTCGTTACAACGAAAAACCTTCCCACGCATCTGCATATTAACTTTTAAAAGAACGAAATCGTATCGTGACTTGTCGCCCGTGTCCCGTATAAGGAGTTACGAGCTTGCGGTCACGGTCCACACAATGGAGACGACCGGGGTCGAACCGGCAACCTCCGGCTTGCAAAGCCGGCGCTCTCCCAGTTGAGCTACGTCCCCAGGCCCTTTCAATTGATTATTGATTATTTACTATTGACTATTGCCAATAGTAAATTTCAATGGGCCCGGGTAGACTCGAACTACCGACCTCACGCTTATCAGGCGTGCGCTCTAACCAGCTGAGCTACGAGCCCGAAAACAATTGATTATTGATAAGTGATTATCGATTATTTGCTCGATAATCAGCAGAAAATAATCAATTATCAATTAAACGGGCTCGTTGGTTATAACCATAAACTTAATAAAGAGCAATAAAAAAAGCCGCTGCTCAAACTGCCAGCGGCTCTGATAGGCCTTGCGAGCATTCAAACAGCTTAAGTAAAAAAGCGCCAACCTGTTACAATTTTCTTCAAAATCCTCAGTTAATCCTTCCCGGCAGCGCTATAAAAGCGCCAGCCGAAATACCAGTTTATTATGGTATCGGCATACAGTCAAGGTTTTTTCAAAAAATTTCTGAATTTTTCTTTTACCAAAGGATTTACGCTGATTTCGAGCAAAAGTTCAGGCAAAAGACAGGTAAGGTCATAACAGGGCAGCGGGGCGGGGCGTTTTTGGCTTATACGGATGTAAGTCGAGCATTCCAAGCACGTTACGGGGCAATCGGCTGGGTGCGGGAAGAATACGGAATGCAGAGGACAGAATCGAGCCCCGTTGCTGGCCGCTCGTGAATGAAATCGGAAGACGGAAAACGACGGATTCGGGCCATCGGCGCGGATTTATTGAGTAGTCGCTATTTATTGTTTCGCCGGCAGGATTTTGCGCAAGAGCTCCAGCATCCGGCACTACCAGCCGTGGAGGGTCTGCAGTTGGTCTATGAGCTGTGCAGGGTCGAGCATATATTGCGGTTTTGGCTTTTTGGGCCTGCCTGCAGAAGAACTCCTGGCTTTGCGTTCGGCCATATTCTTTATTCCTTAAAGCAACAGTACTTACCGCCTGGAAGGCCGGCGGCGGGTTTTAGGGCGTTCCGGCGCAGGTACGGCGTTTTTAAGGACAGGCCAGGTTTTCGGAATCGGAATCCTGTGCGCCGCCATAAACTGGGCAAGTTCGGCTATGGGGATACGGCGGTCCCTGCTGCCGGGGATGCGGTAGCCGGTAAGAAGGCCCTTGTCGAACCACTGCGAAACGGTGCGCGGTGCGACATTGCAGATATTGGCCACATCGCCTGTTGTCAAAACGTTATTTCCCTTTGTCATAAGTGCTAAAACCTCCAAACGAGAGTATGTTGTTCGTAACCCTCCCAAGGAGAGTACGTTGTTCGTAGTTCATTATTCGCAGATAACGAACTGAAGACGGAAATCGGAAGACCCTTCGACTCTCTCGATAGTGCTCAGGGCAGGTATGCTCAGGGCAGGCACAAGACCGAATACAAATCTCATTGATTCAGTTTTTGGCCAGTTTTCTCTCCATTGGATTGGATATTAAGGGATACTCTATGGGAATGCAAGAAAAAAAAGAAAAATTTTAGACAGGATAACAGGATTGACAGGAATTTAACCTGAGAGAACGCTCGTCACGGCGGAGCGTGCTCGTCGCGATGCGCCGCAGCGGGCCGCAGCCGGGCAGAGGACCCTTCGAGTATGCTCCCTACTTCGCCAAGCCTTCGCAGGGCCGGCAGGACAGGGTGGACGAGTCTGACGGATAAGACAGAGGAAAGAATGGACAAGTCGGACCAGCCGGACAGGTCAGACAAGGCGGACATTAAAAAATGAAACTTTTGACGCAGAAGATTTTATGGCGGGCAGGACGTGGGATTTGAGATTGCCGCGGGTGGCCCCGGCAATGAGAAAGCCCGCCATCAAGATGGCGGGGCTAAATATGTTTGGATTGCGTATCAGGCCTGCCCTGAGCGAAGGCGAACGGGTGCGGAATGACAGGGACGAGGTTGCCGCGGGCGGCGGCTGAATGCGTGGGACGTACCGAGCAACGCGAAGATTTGCAGGATATATTATCGCAGTTAGTGGGAGGTTTTAGGGAAGAAAGCAGGAAACTGCGTGAGGAAAATGCCGGGCTGAAAAGACAAATAGAAGAACTGAAAAGGCAGGCGGTGGGACAAAGCCAGGGCGGTTATTGAATAAACGGCAGTCAGGGCGTGCCGCAGCAGAGCTTCCAGACCGATTCGACGGAATGGGACAGTTTTTCGCCGGGATATCTTTTGCGCATTGCGGCGGCCACAAGTCCGACAAAGAAAGGCTGAGGCCTGAGGGGACGTGAAGTCAGACAGGGGTGGGCCTGGGTAGCGACAAAATACGGGTGTGAGGGTAATTCAAGGATTTGCATAATCGGCTGACTGGGGGCTTTTCCGGAAAAGACCAGGCCGGCTTTTTCGAGCAGGTCGATATACCGCGGGGAAACCTCATAACGATGTCTGAAACGCATTCTTACAGTAGCGGCATTTCCGAAAAGCTTTGCAGCGAACGTATTCGGTTTTAGTTCTATGTCCTTTCCGCCGAGGCGCATATTTCCGCCAAGCTGCTCTATTTGTTTTTGCTCGGGCAGTATGTCTATTACGGGTTCGGAGCAGTTGGGGTCGATTTCGGTGCTGTTGGCATTTTTAAGGCCGCAAACGCTTCGGATAAATTCGAGAACGGCCATTTGAAAACCGAAACAAAGACCCAGGAAGGGGAGGTTTTTTTCACGGGCGTATTTTATACAGCTGATTTTTCCTTCAGCGCCCCTTGTGCCGAAGCCGCCGGGGACAACAATACCGTCAACATTCCTCAGGGCATTTGCAGCGTTTGTATCATCGATGTCGGAGGTGTCAATCCATTCTATTTTGATGTTACAGCCGAGAGTAATGGCGGCATGTTCGAGGGCATTGAGTATGGAGGCATAGCTGTCCCGGACGGAGACGTACTTGCCGATAATGCCTATGGATGTCTCGCGGTCGGCGGCACCGATTTTATCGGTGAAATCAGACCACCGAATCGAGGCCTTTCGCTCGTGGCGCAGGTTGATTCTGTCCTCGATTTTCAGGAGTCTGGCGACCTCGAAATCAAGGCCGCAGTCCCGCAGCATGGCGGGTATGGTATAAATGCTGGCTGAATCGGGCATACTGAAGACCCTGTGCAGCGGGACATTTGTGTAAAGACTTATTTTTTGCCGGACCTTTTCGGTGACAGCGGCGGCGGCCCTGCAGGCGATGATATCCGGCTGGATGCCGGTGTGCATAAGCTGCTTGATACCCAACTGGGCGGCCTTTGATTTTTGCTCACCGAGTATTTTGGGTTCGAGAATATAGGTAAGGGCGACGAAACAACAACTGTTTTGGCCCTCTTCATACGCCAGCTCTCGCATGGCCTCGATAAAATAGGCGTTTTCCAGGTCACCGACGGTTCCGCCAATTTCGACAAATACAATGTCGGCATCGGTCTGCATTGCAAGCTGGCGGAGTTTCAATTTTACTTCTCCGGTGACGTGGGGAATCATCTGGACGTCTCTGCCGAGGTAATCGCCGTGGCGTTCCTTGTGGAGGATGGAGCTGAAAATCTGTCCGCTGGTGGCGAAATTGGCCCTGCTTAAGTTCTGGTCGAGCATTCTTTCATAAGTGCCCAGGTCCATGTCACATTCCATACCGTCGTCGAGGACAAACACCTCGCCGTGCCGAAAAGGATTGAGAGTGCCTGAATCTATGTTCAAATATCCTTCGAGCTTGATTGGTGCGACCTTCAGGGCCTTGTCCTGCATAAGCTTTGCAAGACAGGATGAGAATATACCCTTGCCCAGTCCGCTCATAACGGTGCCCAGGACGATACAGTACCGGCTTTTGCCTTTCTGATAGCCGGGCGGGATGGGTGAAAAGAACTCACTGTCGGTCGAAACATCACTTACCGAAGCCAACAAATCTTTATTCTTAGTCATAAAGTTCCACCTTTTCAGTAAACAATCAATCTGCCTTCCGTGCTTTATACCTTTTTACAAACTGCGCGTACTGCTGGGGCGTGTCTATGCCGATGCAGGTATGCCTGACTTTGGCTGCTATTATCGGCAAACCATTCTCAATTGCGCGTAGCTGTTCGAGTTTTTCAATTTTCTCCAGCGGTGTTTGCGGCAGAGTGGTAATTTTCTGCAGAAACTCCTTACGATAAGCATAGATTCCGATATGCCGCAAATACTGGTGCAGTTCGCCTACGCCGGATTTTTCTCTGTCATAGGGAATCGCTGCGCGCGAAAAATAAACAGCCTTGTTGTTAGAATCAGTTATAACCTTTACGATATCAGGATTGGCAATCTCCTCGGTGTTTTGGAACTCAGCGGCGAGCGTGGCCATCTGGTAATCCGGATTTTTTATAAGAAGCTGTGCCAGACAGTCGATGTTGGCAGGGTCAATCTCGGGTTCGTCGGCCTGGAGATTGATTACAATATCACAATCGATTTTCGTTACGGCTTCGGCAATGCGGTCGGTACCGCTTTTGTGGTCGGTGCGCGTCATAAGACATTCGGCACCAAAGGATTGGGCGGCTTCAAGGACCCTGTGGTCGTCGGCAGCGATAATCACCCTGTGGGGTAATTTTGCCAGGCAGGCCTGCTGCCAGGTATGCTGGATGAGAAATTTTCCGGTATCTTTAGCGAGAACCTTTCCGGGGAATCTTGTTGAACCGTAACGAGCAGGTATACAAATTATAACTTTCACGCTTTACCTTTTAGCGGCAGTAGAATTTCATAAAAACCACTGCTTAGGCATAATAAGTAAAAATCCTGCTGGTGTCAAGACTGCCGGATATTTTTGCGAAATTTCGAGGCTGCCGGGGGGCATTTTGCGGGGTAATGTAATTTCCGCTGTTGACTTAGGTGATACGGCAAGTATTATTTACAAAAGCAGGCATACCGTTAAGGAGAAAACAGCGTGCCCAAAGGGATTCTTGCACTGGTGGAGTTTACCGGCTTAGACTGGTTTTGGGTGACGATATTTGTTTTTGTAATGATAATGTGCGGGGTGATATTTTATCGGCTGGGGAAGCGTTCGGAATCGGAGTTTTTTCTGGCAGGGCGAGGTTTGCCGTGGTGGCTTCCGGCCACTTCCGTTTATGCTTCACATACCGCTACTGACACACCAATGTGGATTGGGGGGGTGATATACAAGTTTGGAATGCGGGGGATGTGGTTTCCGTTCTTTTCGGCGTGGTGTGCGGTCAGCGCATTCGTTTCCACAAAGATATTTCGTCGTTCGGTGGCGATGAGCCAGGCTGAGTGGCAGTCTCTGCGTTACAGTGGTCTTGGCGCGGAGTTATTGCGAGGCTGGCTGGCGGGGTGGCAGACGTTTATGAATATGTTTATATTAGCGTGGGTCAGCGCAGCTATGGGCAAGGTGGGCACGTATCTTTTCGGCTGGCCTCACTGGGTGGGTCTGGTGAGTTTTACGGCTATATGCGCAATCTACGTGCTCAGCGCCGGTTACTGGGGGGTGATTATGGCGGATTTTCAGCAGGGAATCATAGCATTTGTGATAATCACGATTGTTTGCTGCTGGGGTATTTATGAGGCCGGCGGGCCGGCAGAAATCATCAATAAGCTGCAACTATTGGGCGAAGGCTGGCGAATCAATCCCTTTCATTTCGACGAGGAATTTCCGCTGGCGTGGTTTATAACACTTCTGATAATGTCAACTTTCGGTGGAATCGGGATGGGTAATTTCATTGACTGGTACACGGAGGCCCAGCGGATTCAGTCGGCCCGGTCGCTGCGTGACGCCAGTTACAGCATCTGGGCGGGCGGACTTGCGGCGATTTTCCGCAACTCGTTCTGGGCAGTGGCAATACTGGCCTTTTATGTGATGTATCCGAATATAACCGATGCAAAAGAATACGAGATGGGCTGGTACAGGCTGGCGTTCGAATATATGCCTGTCGGAATGATTGGGGTAGTTTTTGCCGCGGTTCTGGCCATTCACTTAAGCACAATATCAACGTGCCTGAATCTGGGTGCACTGTACGCCACCCACGACCTTTATCACCATTATATTAATCCAAATGCCTCTGAAAAAAAGCTGGTACAGGTCGGGCGGATTAACACGGTGCTGCTGTTGATAGGCTGTTTTATTCTGGGTCTGACGATGAGAAAGATAACCGAGTGGCTGATATTTGCGTTGTGGCTGCAGGCAGCGGGCATCTGGATACCATCGATTCTGCAGGTAATCTGGTGGCGGTTCAACAGCTGGGCGTATCTCAGTGCCTGGGTGGCAAACCTTGTTATGAGCTGGCTTGTGGTATGGGTTCTGCCTGCGTTAGGTGTTATCCCGGAACTGCCGGATTATCAGCAGTTCTGGCTTCTGGTGGTACTTGTGGGTGTGGTATATCTTCCGATAATGTTTTTAACCAGGCCTGACGATATGGACCACCTGGTAAAGTACTACGTAATGGCCAGGCCGTGCGGTTTCTGGGGGCCGGTGCGAAGGCAGGCCATTGAGCGCGGGCTTATCGAACTAAATAAATCAAACGGACCGAAGGTCAGTTTGAGAATGCAAAAATGAAAATGCAAAAATCAAAACTGTGGAATCCGCCTGCGGCGGATGGCTGATTTAGAATTTCTAACAAAATGAGCTTTCTTATTTTTGAAAGCCTGAGATTGCCGCGCCCGCCTGCGGGGGACTGGCAATGACATTCTTTTTGTTAGATGGTTTTAATCAGGTTTTTTGTATTACAGGACATATTGCCAAATAAACAGTTATGCAGATTTTGAACCATTAGTCGGTCAGCTTGAGCAAATAAAAACGACAGTGGAGGATTAAGATGAGTTTATTTCGTAAAGACTGGAAACCGGCAGATGCGGACGAGTGGACCATACATGATTTATTAGCCAGCGTTCTGTCGGTGGCCTCATACCTGCTGGTAGCAGTAGGTGTTGCCGGAGCGCTGTTGCTGAAGGTGTGGGGATTCATAGCACTGGCAGCAGGGGTGGTAAGTATGGTTCTGATGTTTTTGATTATCGACCCCAAGCTCAAAGTTGAGTCGCGCGGCTTTGCAGACAGACAGCAGGAGTTCCTCGAACACATTGATAAAACCACGCGCTGGGAGCAGTAACGATGAAAATAGACGCAGAAACAGGCGGCAAGATAATCGGTATGCTGATGGCATATTTTGTAAGTTTTTTAGGCCTTCTTCTGGCTTATTATAATTACAGGAAGCGCCGGCGCGGGGTCAAAGCAAAACACGAGGATACAAAACAGGGAGAACAAGAATAATGCAGGGGCAATTCAACGTGTTCTGGAGCCTTGTTGTGCCTGCGGTAATGGCCGCAGGCTCGATTATTATAACATACGCTCTATACAGACACTTCGCCTGCAGAAATAAAAAAGACAAATAAACGGGCATAAATCAAGAGGCGGTCAAATATGGCAAATTATATGATTGAACAATTGGACCAGGTCGAACCGGTTAAATGCTCGTGCGGGCTTTCGAGACGGGCCTTTGTCTGCGCCGATAACAAGGTTGCGACTTTACATATAGTGGATATATC
>DATKWV010000055.1:0-5138 GCA_035529405.1 Sedimentisphaerales bacterium
ATTGTCAGCGCTTCGCCGGAAATGTTTATAATAATTAACGATGGTCTTATTAAAACCCAACCTATAAAGGGGACTCGACCAAGGACAAAAGACGAACAAACCAACAAAAAGAATTTCCAGGAACTGCTGCACAGCGAAAAAGAGCAGGCGGAACTGAATATGATAATCGACCTCGAACGCAACGACCTGACCAGAATCTGTGAATACGGGACCATAAAGGTCACCCAGCCGCGGACAATCGAGGCCTACCCTACGGTCTTTCACGCGGTTGCGACCGTAACCGGCAGGCTCCGCGATGAAACGGGCTTTTGCGACATTCTGAAGGCAATGTTTCCCGGCGGCTCCATCACAGGCGCCCCGAAAATCCGCTCGATGGAGATTATTGACGAAACCGAGCCTGTACAAAGAGCTGTATATACCGGCAGTATCGGCTTTGTCGGAATAGACGGCAGTGTTTGCTTGAATATTGCCATACGAACGATTATTATCAAATCAAACAAGGCCTTTGTGCAGACCGGCGGGGGTATAGTCGCCGATTCCGAGCCGAAGGCTGAATGGGACGAAACAATTACAAAGGCAAAAGCACTGCTGGCAGGAATTAATAGCGTACAGCGTGCAGCGGACAGCGGACAGAAAAAGCCAAAAACGTAAAGCGAAAAAGGAAAAACCATAACCTAAAATTCAAAACAAATGCGCCAGTTCACAAGATTAACGCGGATTTAATGGTCGTACGCTAAACGCTAAATTATGGAAAAGGTTTTTCTAAATGATAAGCTTGTCGATATAGACAAGGCCGCAATATCTGTTAGCGATGCAGGCTTTCTGTATGGTGCGGGAGTTTTCGAGACCATGCGCACTTACAATGGCGTGGTCTTTTGCCTCAAAGACCATCTTGACAGGCTGTTTTTCAGCGCCTGCTGCCTGTCTATAAATAATACCTACAGCAGAAAGCATATTACCGACGGCATCTGCAGACTGCTTGAGGCAAATGAACTCACCGATGCCCGGCTGCGATTGACACTGACCAGCGGACCGATGGCCGGCCGGCAGCCTACACTTGTTATTACCGCAACAAAACTGCAGCCCTACCCGCAGCAGTATTACAAAAAAGGTGTGCTGGTCATACTGTGCCCGTTCAAGCAAAACCCCGCCGACCCTATATATGGAAACAAGACCACAAGCTATTTTTCCCGAATGTTCGCACTTAACCTTGCGCACAAGAAAAACGCCGCTGAGGCCGTCTGGTTTACCGTCGATAACCGCCTTGCCGAGGGCTGTATAAGCAACATATTCCTCGTAAAGGACTCGGTACTATGCACGCCGCCCGTTGAAACACCCGTACTGGCCGGGGTAGCGAGAAAAACAGTTTGTCAGATTGCCTTAAAAAATTCCATCGACCTTGTCGAAAAAAACCTTTATATAGATGACTTGCTGAGTGCCGACGAGGTCTTTCTGACAAACGTGATTATGAAAATCATGCCGGTAAGCGGCATAGAAAAGCACACGGTCGGCTCCGGCAAGGTCGGGCCGCTGACTGTGAAGCTGCTGAAGTATTTCGATGAGTTTATTAAGGACCAGTGCGGGCAGAAATGAAAATAACCGATATTGCTCAGACAATAGAAAAAATTGTCCCTCTTAAACTTGCGCAGGACTGGGACAACGTGGGGCTGCTTGTCGGTGACGGCCTGCAGGAGGCTGGCAACATCCTTCTGACAATAGATATTACGCCGGAAGTTGCGGCTGAGGCCAAAAAGTTAAAAACGGATATGATTGTAAGTTATCACCCCGTTATCTGGGAGCCTTTGAAAAAAATCACAGCCGAACATGGTACAGGCGCTATCGTTTACGATTTGATTCGCTCGCAAATTGCCGTTTTCTCCATTCATACGGCGCTTGACGCGGCAATCGGCGGCGTTAATGACGGCCTTGCCGAAATTGTCGGTATCGCCAATGCCGAACCCATCGGCGATTATGTCGAAAACCCCTACGGCCAATACTACAAGTTCGTGGTCTTTGTGCCCAGCGATTCGTTGGCCGCCGTGGCAGAGGCGGTCTTTGCCGCCGGCGCAGGACACATCGGAAACTACAGCCACTGCGGTTTCCATACACAGGGACAGGGCAGTTTCCTTCCCACAGAAGGCGCAAAACCGGCTGTCGGCAAAAAGGGCAGCCTCGAAAAGGTTGAAGAAACAAGATTCGAGGCTATCGTACCCGCCGAAAAGCTCACCTGCTGCATCGCTGCAATGAGAAAGGCCCATCCTTACGAGATGCCTGCTTTTGACGTTATTAAACTTTATAACGACCTCAACCGGTTCGGCTTAGGCAGAATCGGCGCGCTCAAACAGCCCACCCCGCTGGGCCTGATAATCGAAAGGATAAAAAAACACACCGGCGCAAAGGCCGTCGGTATAGTCGGACAGGAGAAAAAACTTGTCAAAAAAGCCGCAGTCTGCGCCGGCTCGTGCGGAAAAATCATAAACGCTGTTATTGCACAAAACGCCGACCTGTATGTTACAGGGGAACTCAAACACCACCAGGCCCTGGCTGCACAGCAGGCGGGTGTGACCTGCCTGTGTTTGAGTCACACGGTCAGTGAAAGATTCATATTGAAAAAATTCGCCAGCAGGCTGCAAAAACAAATGCCGCAGCTAACAATCAGAATAAGCGCAAAAGATTCGGACCCATTTAGGTGGAAAAACTTATGACCGACCAGCAGAACGAAAACCAGAATTACGAACTCGATGTCCCCGAACCGGCCCAGGGAGACGCTTCGCCGCCCGACGACTACACCCAGCCGACCATCCAGACGGTCATAGAAGCGGTGCTGTTTGCAAGCGATGAACCGCTGACCGACACGCGTCTGGCTGACATCGTTGATACAAGCGTAAAACAGCTTCGCGGGTACATCGAGGAACTTAACGCCGGATACAAGGCCAACAACAACGCCTTTACAATCGAGCAGATTGCCGGCGGCTATCAGATGCTGACGCTCAGCACCTATAACCACTGGCTGGAAAAACTGCACCGCGCCCGCACCGACAGCAAGCTAAGCGCCGCAGCACTGGAGACACTGGCGATAATCGCCTACAAACAGCCGATTATCCGCGCCGACATAGAGGCCATAAGAGGTGTTGCCGCAGGTGAAATGCTCCGCGGCCTTATGTATAAGGGATTAGTAAAGATAACAGGCAGGGCCGAGGTGCTGGGCAGGCCGATGTTATACGGGACAACAAAGAAGTTCCTGCAGGTATTCGGCCTTAATTCGCTTAAAGACCTGCCCAAAACCGAAGAACTCAAAAACCCCGGCCCCTGAACTGTCTGTTCCGTTTTGCCGCACAAAGAGCCTCGAAACAAAGCCGTTATGCAGTTTGTCACCATTCAGCCAGCGGTTTTACCTCGACGGTTTTGACAATATTGCCGTCCGTCCATTGTGGGCAAAGCAGCACCGCTATACGAACATCGCCCTGGGCATCATCAAGTCTTGCTGTAAGCCGTCTGACACCGGTATTGGGATTTTCAGGCGGGGGCTGCTGCGCAGACTCAATCTGAAAATACGCGCCGGAAGGCGCAAGCACCTTAACCACAAGCTGTTTGTCCCCTATAGTAAGCCTGGCGGTCTTTTCATCAACTAAGGCGATTTCGGCATCGGTGGTCATACCCCAGACTAACTGGCAGGCGTTTGTGATTCTAAATTCATCCTGCACAAGTGCCGCCCTGCGATTGGCCACCAATGCTACGCCCCTTAAGACAGAATCCGCAAAATCCTTATAAGCCTCTGTAAGGTCAACAATAGCAAAAACAGAGGACTTTTTCGGCTCGTACTTAACGATTTTAGCTTTTGCCAGCCGGTTCTGGTCCTGCCCGGCCAGCAAAGGCACGTTATGGCTGACCGACCGCAGACGGTAATATGACCACCGCTGCCCCGCGTCCCAGTAGCCGGCTAAATTATAGTCATCGCTGCCCAAATCCCGCGCCCAGCGGACACCGAGGGCATCCAGCTCGAAGCTGCCCAAGTCCAGATGGCTGTGATTGACCTGGTTAAAACCCCCCTTTACCCCCACAAAAAGCGCATCCGGGTCGTCCCAGGCGCTTCTGAATACCGCAACATCCACAGGCCCGCTGAACCAGTGGTCGAGCTGCGGCGGCAAAAAATCCTTACCCTTTTGGGGGACATACCAGACGATATGTTCCGGCTGTGCCTTGCCGGCGGCAAGAATATGGTGTTCATTATTGCCGAAATACTGGTTGGCGTAAGTGCTCGCCAGCCAGAACATACAGGCCATTGGTCGGCGCGAGCTGTTTTCCCTGCTGTCGGCAAAGTTCAGAAACAAGCCCGTCGGGCCGGCAGTAAAAATCGGAAAATATGCCGTTTGTGACAGACCCTCTGTTTTGGACAGACCAAAATCCGTACCCAGCGCCGTTTTCAGGGCAGAAAGTGCGTATGCCGTATAGCGAGTTGCGTAGTGCCAGTAACCGGGCCCTTCCATCCACGCCCCGTCAGGCGCGTACGAACCAAGGGCCTTTGGAAGAGACTCAACGGCATTGCGGACAACAAATTCACTATAAGTCGGCTCAGTATCTGCAACGGCAAGGGCAGCTATAAGCATTCCGCCGTTACAGACCTGGTTCCAGTTATGCTCGACCTGCGGCCACTTGCCAAAGCCCCCGAACGGCCTGCCGGAATAGACGGAAATACCGGGCTTTATACCTTTTTCCAGCAGGCCCGACTTTATACGCTCGCGGGTCGGGGCATCCAGATAATCGAAAAGCCAGTCATAACCGATTGCGACTGCGTGCGACATCTCAGCCGTATCCAGAAAATGGCTCGGATTCCAGTCGTTGAAATCGCAGGCGGAAAGCAGATTCTCAACGGCCTTGTCGGCATATACCGCCCTGCCGGTCCAGCGCCACGCAAGAGCCAGCGCGTAAATCCTGTCAAGGTACTCCCTGCTGACATGCAGCAGTCGCGGGCCTATCTTGTTGTAAGGCATCGGCGTCAGCCGGCAGTAAACGTCCGCCTGTTCCAGCACATCCTTTACACACTTCTGAAGCGCCGTATCTTTGGCGTATCGCTCCTTCAGTGCTTCCAGTTCGGCATCTTTCAACATCAGCCGCGGATGCCTGTGGTCAAGCGTTGC
>DATKWV010000056.1:0-7541 GCA_035529405.1 Sedimentisphaerales bacterium
ACCACGTTCGGGGCAAGGGACTTATGATTGGTATTCAATTAACCGGGCCGGGCAGTAAGATTGTGGACAGGTGTCTGGAGAAAGGGCTGCGAATAAACTGCACACAGGATACGGTGCTTCGGCTTATGCCGCCTATGATAGTTACAAGCGAACAGATTGACCGGGCGGTCGATATCTTAGATGGTGTTTTAAGCGAAGACAATTGACCGTAATACCAGAAAGGGAATATTTGGAAACAACACAATGAAGGATTTTCTTTGTATAAATGATTTTACCGGCGCCAAGCTGCTGGAACTGCTGGAGCTGAGCAAAAAACTGAAGGCATTGTATGCAAAGGGCGGGCGGGATTTGTGCCTGTCAGGCAAAACGGTTGCACTGCTTTTTGAAAAGCCCAGTCTGCGAACACGGATAAGCTTTCAGGTGGCTGCGGCGGACCTCGGAGCAAGCAGTATTTACGTAAGGGGCGAGGATATAGGAGGTATCGGCGAACGTGAGCCGGTAAAGGACATCGCCAGGGTCCTGAGCAGGTATGTGGCGGCAATAGTAGTTCGTACTTTCGGCCATAAGGCCATTGTAGAGCTTGCTGAATGGGCTTGCGTACCGGTGATAAACGCTCTTACGGACTGGTCGCATCCCTGCCAGGCGATGGCGGATGTTCTGACAATTTCGGAGTGTTTCGGCAGGCTGGAGGGGATAAGAATTGCCTTTGTCGGTGACGGCAATAACGTGGCTCGCAGCCTTGCCTTTGCGTGCGCAAAGCTGGGTATGAAAATAGTAATTGCTTCGCCGGCGGGCTATGAGCTGGATAACGAATCAATCCAAAAGGCAAACGCTGTTTGTGATGGGACCGTAAGGCAGGTGAACAAACCGGCAGAGGCTGTGGCTGATGCCGATGTTATATATACCGACACGTGGGTGAGCATGGGACAGGAGCAGCAAAAGCAGAAGCGTATATCGGCGTTTGCGGGTTTTCAGGTAAACAGGGAACTGCTCGGCCGCGCGCCCGAGGGCGTTAAAATTATGCATTGTCTTCCGGCCTATCGCGGATGCGAGATTACCGAAGAAGCGGCTGAATCACCTGACGCGGTGATACTGCAGCAGGCGGAGAACCGCCTGCACTTCCAGCGGGCGCTATTAAAGCAGCTTGTAGGCAAATCATGACACATCACAAAATAATTATGGGGGATTCGAGGTGTATGACAGAGGTCGGTGACGAATCTGTCCACCTGATTATTACATCTCCACCCTATTGGCAGCTCAAAGATTATGGAAATGGCAGCCAAATTGGCTTCAACGACACTTACGAAGACTATATCAACAATCTCAACTTGGTCTGGAATGAGTGTCATCGCATCCTGCATAAAGGCTGCCGCTTGTGTGTTAATATAGGCGACCAGTTTGCCCGCTCGGTTTATTACGGCAGATATAAAGTTATTCCTATAAGAACGGAGGTAATAAAGTTTTGTGAAACTGTCGGCTTTGATTATATGGGCGCAATTATCTGGCAGAAGGTTACGACCTGTAATACAACAGGCGGGGCAACGATTATGGGTTCATTCCCGTTTCCCAGAAATGGCATTCTCAAGATTGATTATGAATTTATTATGGTTTTTAAAAAGCAGGGTCTTGGACCACACGTCAGTAGAGAAATTAAAGAAAAATCAAAGATGACAATAGAAGAATGGAATCAATATTTTTCCGGGCACTGGAACGTTCCGGGTGAAAAACAAAACGGGCATCTGGCAATGTTCCCCGAAGAAATTCCTCACCGTCTTATCAAAATGTTCAGTTTTGTAAATGATACGGTTCTTGACCCGTTCCTGGGCAGTGGTACAACAACATTAGCTGCAAGAAATCTGGAAAGGAATTCGATTGGATACGAGATAAATCCCCAGTATATAACCGTCATCAAAAGAAAACTGGGCTTGAAAGAAAAAGGTTTCTTCGACAAATATAGTTTCGAAGTCGCCCAGAACAGGGAAGATGAAATTCAGTGGGACAGGGAGATAAAAAAACTACCCTATGTTTTCAAAGACTACATAAAATTCGATAAAAAAATTGACCCGCGGAAGCTTCAGTTTGGCTCTAAAATCAACGGCGACAGTCAAAGAAAACGTGACTATCACTCTGTAAAAAAGATTATCTCTCCGACCGAACTCGAACTTGATAACGGTTTGAAAATACGTCTGCTTGGTGTAAAGGAAAAAGCCGGAAAAACACAGCAGGCAATTGAATTTTTGCAGTCAAAAACACAGGGACAGAAGGTTTTTATGAAATTCGGAGAGGTTAAACACGACCGCCAAAATAACCTGTTGTGCTATTTATATTTGGAGAACAAAACTTTTCTAAACAGTCATTTGATAAAAAAAGATTTGGTTGATGTCGATACTTCAATTGATTACAGATTGCAAAGGAAGTTTTTGGCAGCCGCAAGGGGACAGTAATGGCAAAAGAATGGATATTAAATCAGGCCAATATGAGATGGGGGCTGACGAGGAAAAATAAGGTCGGTCCAGTTTCAGAATTAATAAGAAAGTGCTCTCCCAAAGCCTTAATTGAATGGGAGCAATACTACTACAAAAACGCTTACTCTAAAACTCATTTAGAACAACTTGGGAGAAAACTGTACATTAAAATAACAGAAGTATGCCAGGCCGAAATTGAGAGTATAGAGGAGGCGACTTGTATAGATTTTATTATTAATCTTGTAATTAACAGAACTTTTGACGGATATCAATCTGAAATACAAACCATTTACGGCCAATTACAGCAGGCTTTGGGTGTCAAAGTAGAACCAGCTCCTGACGAATGGGATAGAGGATATAATGTCGATTTCTTCATCAAGGTTAAGGATAAATATATTGGACTTCAAATTAAACCCGCTGGGTATGCCTATATCACCCAAATAATCAATGAATTAGAATTTCAGAAAAGTACACATCAAAGGTTTACTGCGAAATATGGCGGGCAGGTATTCTATATCATTTCAGTAAAGAAAGAAAAGAACAAAGTCATTTATAATACCGAGGTTATCGAAGAAATCAGGGCCGAAATTAAAAGATTGCAGCGTGTTTTATAAAGACAAAAACATTCTGGTTGCGACGACGAATCCGGGGAAAATTGTTGAAATTAGAGCAATGCTTGATTTGGATGTTGAGTGTACAAGTCTTTCTGATTTTCCCGGCATACAGAAAATAAAAGAAGACGGGGCCACGTTTGCTGAGAACGCGCGAAAAAAGGCGGTCGGTTACGCAAAAACAACGGGATTGTGGACGCTGGCTGACGATTCCGGGCTGGTTGTAGATGTACTTGGAGGTGCGCCGGGGGTCAATTCGGCACGATTCAGCGGGCAAAGAAGCAGCGACAGAAGGCTGACAGACCTTCGGAATATAGAAAAACTGCTCAGACTGCTGGAAGGTGTGCCTGAACAAAAGAGAACAGCAAGGTTTGTATGCTGTTTGTGTCTGGCAAGCGCGGAAAAGGTTCTGATTGAAACAGAGGGGGCTCTGGAAGGTCTGATAACCCAGAGGCCGCGAGGAGAAAATGGTTTCGGCTACGACCCGATTTTTTTTGTGCCGAGTCTGCAGAAAACCGTTGCAGAATTGAGTTCGGCGGAAAAAAACGCTATTTCACACCGCGGGAACGCCATAAGGCAGTTGAGACCGCTGTTGCAAGAGCTGTTACAGAAGGGGTGAAAAACTGTTTTTCCTTGACTTTTTATTAGCCCGCCGGTATTTGTCCGTTGACGAATTATTTAATGATGCGCTTCAAAAGTATCGATAGGTCAGGCAAAAAGGCCGTAACAAGGGACTTTTATTGATGGTGAAAACAGGCACAAAGAAATCTCTGGTGATTGTAGAATCACCAGCTAAAGCCAAGACAATCAACAGATACCTGGGGGACGACTATGAGGTGAAGGCCTCGATGGGGCATGTGCGCGACCTGCCCAGCAAGGGCATCAATGTAGATATAGACAATGATTTTGCGCCTACGTATGAGATAACGGCGGGCAAGAGGCGTGTTGTGGCATCTCTGAAAGCGGCAGCGAGCAAATGCGACAAGCTGTATTTGGCCACGGATTTGGACCGCGAAGGCGAGGCGATTGCCTGGCATCTTGCTCAAATTCTCGGTGTGGCTGATGAAAAGGTTTACCGGGTTATTTTTAACGCGATAACACACTCAGCTATCAAGGAGGCATTCGCGCAGCCGGGCAGGTTGAATATAGACAAGGTGATGGCGCAGCAGGCCAGACGGATTCTGGACCGGATTGTGGGTTACAAGATTTCACCGCTTTTGTGGAGGAAGGTGGCGCGTGGGCTTTCGGCAGGCAGGGTACAGTCGGTGGCGGTAAAGCTGATAGTCGAAAGAGAAAGGGAAATTCGGCAATTCAGGCCGCAAGAGTACTGGTTGATACCGGCGGTATTCAGCACAAAGCCGGATGTAAGCTGGCAGCAGCAGTGGCGCCAGTTTATTGGTGACGGGCGTGAAGACAAAAAACCACCTTCACTGGCCGAACAGAACCAGTGGCTTGCAGAGCATGACGCGTTCAGGGCCGAGCTGTACAAGATTGGCGACAAGGCCTTCGAGTCGCACAGTAAAGAAGAAGCAGAGCGTATTTTCGGATGTCTGCAGAAGGCCAAGTTCCAGGTTGCTGAGTTGGAGACGAAAGAGTCGGTTTCGCGGCCATCACCGCCTTTCATTACCTCGACACTGCAACAGGCAGGCGCAAACCGGCTGGGTTTTACGGCAAAGCGTACGATGCGTGTGGCCCAGGACTTGTACGAGGGCATCGATTTGGGCTCTATGGGCGCACTTGGTTTGATAACTTACATGCGGACCGACAGCACACACCTGTCGCAGGAGGCTGTCACGGAGGTTCGCAACTATATAGTTAGACATATAGGAAACGAATATTTGCCTGAAAAGGCGCAGATTTACCCTTCCAGAAAGAATGCCCAGCAGGCACACGAGGCGATAAGACCGACCGATGTCGATTTCAGGGCCTCGGACATAAGGGAATTTCTCACCGACGAACAGTATAAGCTGTACGAGTTGATATGGTGTCGATATGTGGCGTGCCAGATGGCGGCGGCCAGGTGGAATGTAACGAACCTGAGTATCGCAGCGGCCACCGCATCGGGTGATTGCCGGTACAGGACTGTGGGCCGTGTTCTTGTGTTTGACGGTTACAGCAAGGTGTGGAGCACGTCCCAGGAGCAGCAGCAACTGCCGGAGGTTCGGGCAGGTCAGGAGTTGTACCTGGCAGATATCGAGGCCAGGCAGCACTTTACCAAGCCGCCGGCCCGGTATAACGAGGCGTCGCTGGTAAAGACACTGGAAAAAGAGGGCATAGGCAGACCAAGCACGTACGCAACAATAATCAGCACCATACAGGAAAGAAATTATGTTGAAAGAATAGATAAAAAGTTCTTCGCCACGGACCTCGGCGAGATAGTCACGGACAAACTGGTGGAATACTTTCCGAGGATAATGGATGTGGCTTTCACGCGTCATATGGAGGAGCAGCTTGACCAGATAGAAGAACAGCACCTTGACTGGATAAAGGTTTTGAGAGAGTTTTACGGGCCGTTCAAGGACAGCCTGCAGAAGGCCACCGAGCAGATGAAACACGCCAAGGCGGAAACTACGCCCAGTGATTACAAATGTCCGCAATGTGGGCGGCAGTTGGTTTACCGGTTCGGCAAGAACGGGCGGTTTCTGAGCTGTTCACGGTATCCGAACTGTAAATACGCCTGCGGCTGCGACAGAGACGGCAAGATGGTCGAGGAAAAACGCAGTGAACAGAAGTGTCCGAAATGTGGTAAGATAATGGTAGAGAAGAACGGCAGGTTTGGTCGTTTTCTGGGCTGCAGCGGCTATCCGAATTGCAAGAGCATCCTTAAGATAGATAAGGAGGGCAACGTTTTGCCGCCCGCGCCGCCGCCGGAACCGACAGGTATAAAATGTTACAAGTGCGATAAAGGCGAACTGGTGGTAAGGACCAGTAAAAAGGGGCCGTTTCTCGGATGTAACAGGTTTCCGAAGTGCAGGACCATAGTAAGCATCAAGCAGGTGGAGCATCTGAAGCAATTGCAGGCCGCGGGCAAGTGGCCTCCGCAGCAGCGCGACGAAGCTGAAGAACTGCTGGGCAGAAAAACGAAAGGTAAAAAGGTAAAAGAACCGGCAATATGACAGGACGGTATTCGAGGAATGAGGATTCGTGCTTAATTATTTATTCAGTGAATTATTCCTGCTGAGGCTGACGTAAAATGGACAAGAAAAATCAAACACAAGTAAAACGAATTGAGACAGTGGAGCCGATAGGCAGCAGAGTGCTGATTCGTAAAGACGAGGACAAAAAAGAGACCAAAGGCGGTATCAAGCTGCCCGATAACATAGAAATACCGACGATAACGGGCCGAATCGTTGCAATTTCGGCAGAGGTGGAAAACTGCCCTGACCTGCCGCTGCGCAAATATGACAAGGTACTATTCAATCCCAAGGGCAGTATACCGGTGGATTTTGAGGGCGACAACCGTCTTTTCGTTGTTGAAGTAGAAAACGTTGTGGCTGTTTTCAGGACGGCGTGACGGTCTCTGAAGTGGAATCTGCTGGAGAATAAAAGCCGTTGGCAATTTTACGAAAAAGCCGGAAGGTGTTTTTTTCCTTCCGGCCTTTCGTTTCTTGTGGGGGGCATAAGTTTTTGGTAATACAAGGGGCGTTTTTTTATTCTATTTTTACCAGCCAGTTCTCCGCCAGCAGCGCAAGGTCGGCATAGTCAACTACACAGTCGCCATTGAGGTCTGTTTCGGGACACAGCCTGTACATGTAAGCTGCGCCGGCATTATCAGCCGACTGGTCGTGACCATAAGCGCCGGCCAGGACATAATTATTATCGACAGACACTGATAAGCCAAAATAATCTTCTGGGGCAGGATTTGGGGTATTCAATTCTGTGGAAAGTGTCCAGGCGGTACCATTGCGTTTGAACAGATAGGCGGCTCCGGCGTCGGTGCCGTTATCATCGTGCCAGTAGGCACCAATGACGGCATAAGGGTCACGGACTGAAACTGAGCAGCCGAATTTGTCCAGGGCCTGGCCGTCAGGGGCGGTTAGCTTGGCCTGCTGAGACCAGTAGCCGTTGGCACCCTTGCAGAACATATATGCCGAGCCGGAACTGCTGCCGTTGTCATCGTCGCCGATGGCACCAACAACCACATACTGGCTGTGTTTGGCAACAGAGTAGCCAAACTTATCCCCGGCCTGAGCATCCGAGGCGGTAAGTTTTTGCAGCTCAAACCAATAGATGTAATCCTTTATAAATATGTAGGCAGCACCGGCATCGGCGGCCTTTTCGTCGTTTAGCCAGGCACCGACGACAATATAATCTTCGCGGGCCGAAACAGAAACTCCAAATTTGTCGCCTGCAGCACCATCTGAGGCGGTAATTTTGTCGCGCTGTGACCAGGTGCCGACATCTTGTCCGAATATATATGCAGAGCCTGAGTTGTTGCCTCTGTCATCGTCATTTAAAGCCGCTA
>DATKWV010000057.1:0-2225 GCA_035529405.1 Sedimentisphaerales bacterium
GTTTCTTGATGCCGTATGCACCCTCGGAAAATACTGGCTGCGAATTGCTGCATTGCAGTAATTTAAGTAATTCGACCGGTGAAGGTGCCGTTTGCGATGACTGTTTATCGCGAAACTGCATATACTGCTGCCGGCGCAAAAATATGTGTACGAATCAACTACGTGAAGGGATTGACAAATGAGCGAAAAAAATATTCTGCGGATACTGATTATTGACGACGACCGCGAGGACGCAGCGATTTTACAGCGATACCTGGCAGGGTTTAAGGAATACACCGTTAAACCCCACCTGGCTGAAAATCTTGACCAGGCAATGAAGCTGCTGGCCGAGCAGCACTTTGACATAGCGTTTATGGACAACAGACTTGGTTCGGGTATGACTGCAAAGCAGGTGCTTGAAGAATTCAATAAACAAAATGTCGAGGTTCCTGTTGTCATAGTTACCGGCCAGGGTGACGAGCGAACCGCCGTGGACCTGATGAAAATGGGCGTCTATGACTATATTACCAAGGACAGCTTCACAGCAGAGCTGCTTGAAAAGACCGCTATGAATGTCATACAAAGGCATACGCTGGTGGCAAGACAAAAGCACCTTGAAGAACTGTTAAAAACAATAAACATGCAGCAGCGAATCATCCTCGATTCAGCCCAGGCGATGATATGGTATCACGACAGCGAAGGCAGAATCCAGCGGGCCAACAAGGCCACCGCCGAGGCCGTGGGCCTGCCCGTGGAGAAGGTTATCGGCAGGACCGTTACCGAACTTTTTAATTATGACCCGGATGAAATTACCGAGGACCGCCAGATAATAGCCTCCGGAGAACCCCAACTTAACCTTATAAAACAAATACAAACGGTCAGAGGACAGCGGTGGTTCCATATAGACAAAGTCCCGTATCCTCAGGAGCAGGGCCGCACCGGCGTTATTGTTTTCGCCCTCGACTTCACGGAACTGAGGCTTGCACAGGAAAAACTCAAAAGGGCAAAGGAACTGGCCGAAAACGCCCAAAAAGAACTCGAAAAAAGCAAAATGCAGCTCGAAATCTCCGCCGAGCAGACTGCTCTTATGGCCCAGGAGGCCCTCTCGGCAAGCCAGGCCAAAAGTAACTTCCTTGCAAATATGAGTCACGAAATACGCACCCCGATGAACGCTATTATAGGATTCAGCCAGGTACTTATCGAGCAGGATATGACCGATGAGCAAAAGGATTATGTCGGTATGATTCTTGAAAGCGCAAGACATCTGCTGCAGCTTATAAACGACATTCTCGACTTTTCCAAGATTGAGGCCGGCAAGCTTGATATTGAAATCGCCGACTGTGCACTCGACAAGCTGCTTAGCGCTGTAGAATCGCTGCTTCGGCCCGCAGCCGACGCCAAAAAACTGCACCTGAAGGTCATTAAGCACGAAACTCTGCCCCAGCAGATTCGCACCGATGCTGTCCGTTTGAGACAGTGCCTGATAAATCTGGTGAACAATGCCGTTAAATTCACCGAAACCGGACACGTCCACGTGAATGTTTATCCGCGACTGCTTGGAAACCGTATGTACATCTATTTTGATGTTGAAGATACGGGCATCGGTATTGCCCCTGAAAAGCAGGACCAGATTTTTGAGGCCTTTAACCAGGTTGACGCCGGTACTTCCCGCAAATTCGGCGGCACTGGCCTGGGCCTGGCTATCACAAAGCAGCTGGCGCACCTGCTCGACGGAGAGCTTACTATTACCAGTCAGCCCGGCAAAGGCTCGGTCTTTTCGCTGGCCGTTCCTTCGGGGCTGGACGTACCTTCGGAAAAAGCTTCATATCAACAGGAAAAACCCGGGCCTTACTCTGATGCAGAGTTTACCGACAGCGAAAATTTCGTCGGCCGGGTTCTGGTTGTCGAGGATACTCTAACGAATCAGATATTGGCCAAAGTGCTTTTGGAACAGCTCGGGTTACTGGTTACCATTGCAAAGGACGGAAATGAGGCTCTGGAAAAGACCGAAAACAGACATTTTGATATGATATTTATGGACATCCAGATGCCGGGCACCAACGGTTATGAAGTCACAAAAATACTGCGAAACAAAGGAATAAAAGCGCCGATAATCGCCCTGACGGCCTACGCGATGAAAGGTGATGAAAAAGAATGCCTCGCCGCCGGCTGTGACAGATATTTGTCAAAGCCCATCGACCCTAAGAAATTGCGGCACATTGTCGCCGAGTATTTGCCCCCCGCCG
>DATKWV010000058.1:0-3836 GCA_035529405.1 Sedimentisphaerales bacterium
GCCGATGCCGGCATAGCCGGAATCAGCGATAATATTGTTTTCTATCGTTACTTCAGACTGGGCAAATGCGCTGATGCCGGTTCCGTTGCCGATAATGATGTTATCGCTGATAATTCCGCGTGCGCTTTTATTGCCCAAATAAACACCCCGGTTGGCGTTTTTAATAATAAGATTATGTTGCATCTGCAAAGTCCCGCCCGTGCTGCGGACTGCGTGATATTTCGAACCGGTAATAACATTTCCGACAACCTGAACTTTGGCCCCGGAATAAAGCATTATACCCTGATGCCCGCAGTCCTTAATCAGACTGTCCCGGACGGTACCTTCGGTTCCTTCGTTGTAGCAGATAACGTAATCAAATCCGTCAAACCGGCAGGCATTGATAGTTAAATCGGAGAACCCGACAGCCCTGACAGCTACGGGTGATTGTTTGAAATTGCCCAACGGTTCAAAACTGCAATTCTGCAATGCGGCCTTAGTGTCTTTGATTGCCACCGCAAAGGGGTGCTCAACATTGTTATCGCTGGCAGCTAATTGCCATTTAATGGTCATATCTTCAATTGTCACGCTGCCTTTGCCTGCGGTATCGACAAAGACAGCGGGCTTATCGGCGGTAACTTCAATAATGCAGCCGGTCTTTGATTGCCCTTTTATTGTCAGGGACTTTCTAATCTCAACAGGTTTGGTATAAAGGCCGTTGGGAATTACCACTGTGCTGTTGGGTTTTGCCGAGTCTATCAGACCCTGTAAACCTATGGTGTCTGCCGGTGTCGGCTGCGCTTTGGGTTCAGAAGAGGCGTTTATTTGTTTTGCCTCTTCGATGAAGTTTTCCGGAATGGGTGTGGGTTTTCCGAACCTGTCTTTTGTTGCAAAGAGCATTACGTAAGGCACCGCGGGGATATGTTCGTCGGTCTGAAAGTTTTTGAATTTCGGGCTGTTTATGCCGACCCAATAGAATTTGCCGGCTTGGAGTTTGACGGGCAAAGTACATGTTGTCTTTGTGCGGTTGTATCGCGGCTGACCTGCCATTTCAGGAAAAGTTTCGCCGCCTCCGACCCAGGACCAACTCAGGTTCATCATAGGCTTATCAAACGTGACGGTAATCTCTGTCAGGTCTGGTGAGACATCATCGGCAAAGGCCTGAGGGCTGGTACTTACGACACATGGAGCGCCCGGCTGCGATATTGCCGGCGGTGCGACGGGGACAGGACGGGGACGGTAACTTTTCAATACGTCTTCAGGGACGGGCAGCAGCCAAAGGCCGCTTATGCGCCGTTGGGAATCATAGACGACCTTTACATCAAGCGGGCCTTTTTCAAATTCGCAGGTGACAATAACAATGTCGGAGGCGAGGAATTTTTCCTGCCGGATACCAAGCTGCTGAACGAAGGGGCCGGCTGGTGCTGTTGTTGACCGCCAGGTAGAGGCAAGTTTATCGGCGGGCAGAGATTTTTTCATAGTTTTATCGAATTGCTCGACCGCATCCGGGAATTGCTCGTTGACAAGCAGCGCAACAAAATCTTTTGCCAAATCCGCAACAGGCGTGTCATCCGGCTGTGACGCGGGCTGGGCATTTGTCAAAAACACGGCGCCTAAAACCACTAAAAGAACAACGGCCCAAATCGACCAGCGATACGAACCTTTTTTGAAATCAGCAACCATCGTAATTCTCCTTTTCAATTGAGATTTGTTTTCGAGTATTCCTGCCACGGCGGGTGCGTAAGGAATGCGTGCAAAACGCTTGAAGACATCGACAAGGGTCTGGCCGTACGGCTGGGCTTCGTCGGAGGCCACAGTTGATAAAACCAGCGCATCGCAGGCAAGCTCCCTTTCAGTGCGCATACGCGCAAAAGCCAGCCATACGAGCGGATTGAACCAGTGCAGAAGCTGTAAAATGACCATCAGGTAGCCCAGATAGATGTCACGGCGTTTGAGGTGGGCAAGCTCGTGAAGAAAAATGTAACGCAACTGCCGGGCAGAAACTATTTCGAGCATACCGGCCGGCATTAAAAGTCTCGGCCTGACAACACCAAAAAGGGCGGGGCTTGCGACTTTGTCGGTAACGACAAGGCCTACGATTGTCTGTATGTTCATTCGGGCCTTGCAGTCTTCGAACAAATCGAGGATTTTTGCTTCGGTCAACAATCTTTGCGATTTGACAATTCTCCAGAGCCGGAAATTGCAGACCGAAGCAAAAAACGCTAAAGATAATGCCACGGTAGCCCACAGTAAAGATAATATATCAATAACATTCAAAGACAGAGAAGCGGCCGGCTGAGGTACGGCTGGGGCAAAGGCGGGCGGAGTGTGCGGGTGCAGCAGGTCCGGTGTGTGGCCTTGCGGTGACAAGCCGGGTGCTTCGGCGGTATCTGTGAGTTTGGGGATGTATTCGGCGGGAGCAGTTATTTTTGCCCGGCCAATAAGCGTAAAGACGCTGAAGCTACTGGCCGGCGCCCAGGGCATAACCATTCGCACCAGCACAATCAGCCATAACCAGTAATGCCAGCGAACCGCCAGGCGGTTGCGTATAATCGCTTTGACCAGGAAAATCAGACAAACTAAAACAGCCGCCTGGGCAGAGCTGACAAGTACCCATCCAAAGAATAAGGACAACTGCGTAATGAAAGCTTGCATTATCGTACCCTGCCTTTCTTATTCAAAATCTGCTGCAGTTCCTGTATGTCCTGGTCCGAGAGGCGTTCTTTTTTTATAAAGGCTGCGAGTATGGGTTTCAGTACCGCGGTGCCGGCCCGGGCAAAAAACGAGTCGATTTCAGGCTTGAGACACTGCTGCTGGGAAACCAGCGGGTAAAAGTAGTATCGCCTGCCCTTTTTCTCGAAGGCCAGTGCTTTTTTCTTTGTGAGGCGATTGATAAGAGTTCTTATGGTTTCGGGCTTCCAGGACGTTCTGGCGGAAAGTTTTCCAATGATTTGGTTTACGGTCAGGGGCGATTTTTTCCACAGAACACGCATGATGTGCCATTCGGCATCGGATATTCCGGGGGTTTTTGCCATAAGGGCCTCCTTAATGTTACAGTTGTAACATAAGTAATTGTTACAAATGTAACATAAAAGTCAAGGGTAATTTTTGAGAAAAAAAGAAAAATTTTTCCAGGGGCTGTTTTTACGGAGGAAAGGGGTTTTTCGCGATGATTTACTTTCCCTGCAAGGCATTGGTGTCCTGGCATAGAATTGACTTACTGAGCACGGGCACAGATAACGTGTGCACGAACAATGCGTATTGCAAGCGGTGCGTTTATGCACTGGAGCTTGTCCAGAATATCGGGGATGGTCTTATAATGTTTACCGGCGAGAAGGCCGGTATCGTATTTATGATGACAGGTCGTAACTGTTAAACCCGTGTCTTAAGACAATCCTTGATAAAGCAGCAGGCGGTATTCGTACACTGGCCGTTAGAGGTGCCAAAACAGGGCGAGAACCCTTCAGCCTGCTGAATTCTGTGAATAAGCTCAACTTTTTTCATATTGCCGGCTTCGATACCGAGGTTTTTGGCCTTTGTTTTAATCTGAGCCGTTGTCATGGGTCCTGGCTTTGCTTTTAACATTACCATTATAATTCTCCTTATTTTGTTTTTGTTTTCAGATTCGCGGAAACTTAACGTTAATTATTTCGGCCATTTCGGGGTATGTACATTACCTGATTTTTATATTTTGGGCGATCCTGGCGGCAAGTTTTGAGTACAGAAAATTTAACACAGAATCGGCGGCTTTCTCCGTCAGCGGGCGACCGAAAGGCAATGCGTTTTATTATACTGTTATCTGATTTTTTTTGGGGCTTTCTGTGCCGGGGGTATCAGCGAGTTCCAGTTGCCGGCGG
>DATKWV010000059.1:0-3911 GCA_035529405.1 Sedimentisphaerales bacterium
ATTTTCGCCCCGTTTGCCTTTTATTTCATCGATATGGTCGTAAAGGTTCTCGATGGAACCGTATCGCCCAATCCATTCGAGGGCGGTTTTGGGACCGACATCCGGTACGCCCGGCACATTGTCGGAGGCGTCACCCTGCAGAGCAAGAGAGTCGATAAACTGATGCGGGCTTATACCCATTTCCCTGCGCATAGTTTCGCTGTCGGTGACTGTGCCGGTCTTGATGTCAAATGTGCAGATACGGTCATCGATAAGCTGCAGCAGGTCCTTGTCTCTTGAGCAAAGGTAACATTCGTATCCGTCGGCGGCAGCCTTTTTTGCCACCGTGCCTATTACATCATCGGCCTCAAAGCGGTCAACACGAAGCACCGGGATATTCATTGCAGCGAGAATCTGCTCGATGCGTTGTATCTGCAGGGGTAAATCATCAGGCATGGGCGGGCGATTGGCCTTGTACTGCGGATAGATTTGCGTGCGAAAAGGCGGTGTCTTGCTGTCCATAGCCACAACGAGCATATCCGGTTTTTGACGTTCTATAAGGCCGAAAATGGCTTGTGTAAAAATATATGTCGCCTTTGTGGGTTCGCCCGAAGCACTGGTAAGCCTCTGGCTCATCGGGGCATAATACGCGGCGTAAATGTGGGCGTGGCCGTCGATTATGAAAAGTGTCTTTGCTTTTTCGGGCATAAGGGCTAATATAGTTGGCCAAAGCTGTGCGGTCAAGGTAATATGCACGGCTGTAAAGCAGAGTATACCAGGGAAGGGACTCTATGAAAAACTGTCCGTTTTGCGCAGAAGAGATTCAGGACCAGGCAGTCAAGTGCCGCTGGTGCGGTGAGTTTTTAGACAAGGCCGCAGCGCCAAAAACAAAATGGTATTTCAGAACCCCGCTGATTGTAATTGCGCTGCTGTGCATAGGTCCGCTTGCGCTGCCGATGGTCTGGCTGAACCCGAACTACAAGGTAACCACAAGGCTCATTGTCACTGTCATTGTAGTAATTGTCACTGTGCTGCTTAGCTACCTTGTCGGCTGGATTTATAATAACCTGCTCAATCAAATACAGAACCTCGGCGTTTAGGCAGCCTCCGGCTCAACGGCCCCAACAGACAGCCGTTTTCAAATAACTTTCTATACGGACATTTGTTCGAGAATGCGGTCCAGCAGCAGTTTGGTGGCCATAATTCCTTCGTGCTCATTGAGCCTTTTGCCGCCGTACTCTATGCCCACAAAGCTGTGATAACCGGCATCAACAACGATTTTCAGCATCCGCGGGTAGTCAATGGTGGTCTCATTGCCGTTTTCGTCAAAGTCGAGGCTCTTGGCACTGACGGCCCTGGCGTATGGCATAAACTGCTTTACGGCTTCGTAACGGTCCACTTCCTCCGGAAAGTTACCGAAGTCCGGCAAGGTCCCGACATTGGGCAAATCGGCCTGTTTTATAACGCCCACCAGCCAGTTCGGGTCCGATGACAGCTTGCCGTGGTTTTCGACCATTACCACGATATCCTGTTTGGCGGCATATTCTCCGATTCGCCGAAGCCCGTCCGCGGCAAGTTTCATCTGTTCCTCATAAGAACCCTCGGAGTAGGCATTGACGCGAATTGCAAAACAGCCCAGATACTTAGCTGCATCAACCCATTTATGATGATTTTCCACCGTCTGTGCCCGCTTGCTATCGTCCGGGTCGCCGACCTGCCCTTCCCCGTCGCACATAATCAGGCGCGATTCCACGCCGTAATCACCGGCGCGCTTCTTCACCTCAGCCATATAGGTCGTATCGGTTTTGCCGTTAAAGAACGTATTTACGTACTCAATTGCGTCAATGTCGTGGCTTCTGGCGGTAAGGGCAAAATCGAGATTGGTCAGTTTCGGCTCTTCCTGGCCCATGAGCCTTTTGTGTATCGACCACTCGGCCAGAGAGATTTTGAACGTCTCCTTCGGCTGTTTCAAGGGCCTGGCCATACCGTAAGCAAAGCGAGGTTTTCCTGCACAGATACCGCAGACGGTTCCTGCGGCGGCAGTTAAAAATGTCCTTCGTTTCATAATATCCTTTCCCTAGAATATATGGTTAATAATACGCCGGAAAAAGAATACTATAGCAGAAGGCCACACCGTGGTCAAGTCCGTTTCAGACATATAACCGGTGACAAAAACGCTCACTGACACATTTCCTCCGGTTGCCCGCAACCGTTAGTCAAAGTGCAGTTGCCTTCATTCGGGTACACCGAATTCGCATCCCGCACCGCCGGGAGTGGTGCAATCCAACCAGTCCAGAGCAAGGATTGCAAAATCCATAAAGTCCACTTTGCAATCATAGTTAATATCACCTCGTTTGTAGCCCCAGTCACCACATTCAAGCTCAATGTCGCCCTTGAACAAATCGGGCACTGTCGCAGTTTTTGACCAGACAACCTGCGAACCTGAAATGTCAGCGGCACCAATGTCATTGGTGTCCTGCAGCAGCGTGGAAAGGCTGAACCCGCCGTTTCCCGTCAAATAGGCCGCTTTGAGCAAATACTCCGGGTCGGAGCCCAGTGTGGACTGCTGGCCCATACTTGGTACCCGCGTAGAGGTTACCCATACGGTTATTGGTCCGTCAATTCGCGGGCCGCTGACAAAGTATTCGCCATTCTCACCTTCCCGCCAGATTTCCCGGATGTCCCAGTTGTTAACATCATGGTAATTGTGTACGGCAAAAACGCGAGTCTGCCAGTCATACCGCCCGCGAGTTGCAAGCCATTGACCGCAGGCATCGATGTTTTCAAAAGTAATACCCGCGGGTAAATGGGCAGTCAAAACATTCGGTTCGCTCGGGTTGGCAACATCGGCAACCTGTACATAGTCGTTACCATCGTAATTCTCCACCGACCAGCTTATATACTCACCATCAATTGTCAGACCTCTGACGGAATGATACTCAGGCAGAACAGATATTGTATATTGCGCAACGCTGCAGGGGTCTGTAATGTCGGCTGCATAAACGGTGTCCTGATAGTTATTGCCGGGGTCACTGCCACTGTAAGCAATCATCGAGCCTGAAATATCGAACAGGCCCGCATACGGAATCTGCAAAGCGATGTCGAAGATAACAGGATTGTTCTGGTCGGCGATATCGGCCACTGCCAGATACTGCGGCCCGGACAGGTCCTGAACCGCGTAAACAACAATACTGCCGGACATCGCCACCTGGTAACAGCCGGGCGCATTTACATCAACCAAAAACTCAACGTGATTTACGTCACCGAGGTTTACACCGTAGATTCGCGGTATCCAGTTGGGGTCCCGGTCGTCAAGCCAAACCGCCCAATCACCTGAAACCGCAAAAGTCTGTTCATAACCCATAACTCGATGATTTGGGTCCGTAGTAATTTCTGCAATACTGTTGGCGTCAAACTGCATACCCTGTGCCGCCTGGCACAGCAGCCAGGCCGACAAAGTCACTGTAACTATGAGGATTATCTTTTTTTTCATAAGTGCCGCCTCCTCTTTATTAATGGTTTTCCGATAAAATGTTAAAAATCCCAAGCACAAAATCCGAAACTTGAAACAAACCTGAAATTCAAAATCGTAATGACCGAAACGGGTGTCGCTGCTGGTGTAACACCGGAGTTTTGTTTTGCACAAACTGAAAGAAAACAAAGAAACAACCCACCCTTGAGCTGCCAGCCTGCAGCAAACGATGTTTGAGTGCTTTTCACCGGTCTGCCTTCCACCATAACAAAGGTCTGACCGGCGGCTTACGTTCAGCCGTCCGTTTTTGCGGTTCGCAACGGCCCATCACATACCACGGAGGCTGTCTTGAGCCGGTTGCATAATAGTAACAAGTGGGGCAGAAAAGTCAAGTTTTTTTACTGTACTGTCAGTTACCGGGTCGGTATCAGACGGCCGGCATCTGGCGGCGAATGCGTTC
>DATKWV010000060.1:0-17082 GCA_035529405.1 Sedimentisphaerales bacterium
AACATCGCGGTAAACATCCCCGCCTGGGAACCGCAGCTTTGCATTCAATGCGGAAGATGCTCATTAGTCTGTCCCCACGCCGCCATTAGAACGAAAATCTACGACAAAAAATATCTCGACAATGCCCCCCAAACGTACAAAAGCTGCGACGCTAAAGGCAAGGAGTTTGCCGGTATGGCCTTTACCGTCCAGGTTGCCCCTGAAGACTGCACAGGCTGCGGCGCATGTGTAATAGGCTGCCCCGCAGAAGAAAAAGACGCCGACAAAAAGCCTACCGGCAAAAAAGCCATCAATATGGTCCCGCAGCAGCTCCTGCGAAAATCCGAACGCGAAAATTATGCTTACTTTTTGTCGATTCCCAACACCGACCCCGCCCTTTTCAAACCCGACACCGTCAAGGGCAGCCAGCTAATCGAGCCTTTGTTCGAGTATTCGGGCGCATGCGCAGGCTGCGGTGAGACCGCCTATGTAAAACTGCTCACGCAGTTGTTCGGCGACCGCGCGTTTATCGGAAATGCAACCGGCTGCTCTTCCATCTACGGCGGCAACCTGCCGACCACTCCATATACGAAAAACACCGCCGGCCGAGGACCTACCTGGAGTAACAGCCTCTTTGAGGATTGCGCCGAATTTGCCATGGGAATGCGCCTTACAATCAACAGGTTCAAACAAAACGCCCTGGAACTGCTTGCGGCAATTGCCAAAACAGGCTGTATCGAATCGGCCTTGGCCGAAGAGATAAAAAATGCCGCCGTGGCAAACTCACCGGCAACGCAGGATATCGAACAGCAGCGTGTACGCATAGAAAAACTCAGGCAGTTATGTCAAAAGTCCAAATGTCCCGAGTGTGACCGCTTGTTGAGCATAGCCGATTATCTCGTTCGCAAATCGGTTTGGGCACTCGGCGGTGACGGCTGGGCGTATGACATCGGGTACGGCGGTCTTGACCATGTGCTGGCCAGCGGCGCCGAAGTCAACGCCCTCGTGCTTGATACCGAGGTGTACTCCAATACGGGCGGGCAGATGTCAAAGTCCACTCCGCGCGGCGCGGTGGCAAAATTCGCCGCCGCCGGCAAACCTATGGCCAAAAAGGACCTCGGCATGCTGGCTATGACCTACGGCAGCATATACGTGGCCAAAGTCGCACTCGGCGCAAACCCAAACCAGACCGTCAAGGCCTTTGTCGAAGCCGAGGCATATCCCGGCCCGTCGCTGATTATCGCCTATGCTCACTGTATCGCCCACGGCATCGATATGACCAGAGGTTACGAGGAACAGAAAAAGGCTGTCGAAAGCGGACATTGGCCTTTATACCGCTTTGACCCACGGCTCATACAGCAGGGCAAGAATCCCCTGCAGCTCGACTCCAAACCGCCGACAATCGGCCTTGAGGATTATATTTACGGTGAAAACCGCTATCGTGTCCTGCAAAAGTCAAATCCGCAAATCGCAGCCGAATTGCTCAAGCTGGCCAAGGAAGACACTGCCAGAAGATTTGCTATTATGGAGCAGTTGGCTGCACTGCGGTTCTGAAACTGAAGGTTCGTTGGTTAATACTTAAGCTAATATTTTCTGCAGAGGAGTAAAATGATGAAATGGTTGTTGACTATGTCGTTTATGGCCGGAATCGCGCTTTGCGCTACAACCGGGTGTCAGCCGACTGTCGAAAAACCTCTTGTACTCGGGCCGCCTGATGCTGATATTATCGACCAGGCACCGCCATATATCACCCAGGCCGCCGAAGCTGCGGGCGGATGGCAGGCCTGGACAAAAATCCAGCAGCTTTGCTGCCGCAGCGTTGTCACTTTCTACAATCCGGACGGCAGCTTCTACCTCACACAGCAATGTCACCAGATGCAGCCGTGGCTTAATTCCATCACCATCGAGAGCCTGGAACCTCAGGGCAAATTCGTTTGTCGGCTGTCCGAAGGTCAATTCACCACAGTGCAGTCACCCGGCAACAGTGAAGTTTTCTGCGGCGAAGTAAGCGTAAGCTGCTGTGCACAGGCTGTCCTTGAGACTGTCACCGCCCCGGCGCGGTTTCTCGACAGCCGGGCCGTCTTCACAAAAAGCACCGACCCGGTCAAAATAGAAGGTTTGTGGTACTATCCGATTGAAAAAGCACCCGCCGCGCAACACGATGCCGATACGCAGAAAGTTATCTTTTACCAGAACACCGACACTTCTGCAGTTGATATCGTTTCTTTCGTTGCTGATGACAAGCATCCCGGTTATTTGCCCGTCATCGTCCGAGCTTATGATTACCGGCAAATCCAGGACCGGCAGGTAATGCTGCCGGGGCGCCTGGAAATATTCAGAACCGACGCCTGGGGTCAGCCCGGCCGGCGACTGGTTAAAATCGACTTTGAAACCTGGTCGGTTAAACAATACGGCCCGTAAAGACAAGGGATCCGCACGTGGCATTACTGGACCGGAAAATTCAGCCGGATGTCAACGCACTCTTGAAAGTCATCCGGCGTACTGAAATGCCCGAAAGGGTCCATCACATCGAACTTTTTCTCGATGAAGAAATAAAACAGCAGCTCTGCCGCCGCTTCGACCTTGACAAACAGGTGCCCGCAGACAGCCCGTATCCGCAGCTGCACCGTGACATTGTTCTTCACAGTTTCCTCGGCTACGATATATTTTGTGTTCCGCTTGCTGCAACAGCCTTTGCCATAAAAACAATACCAGCCGCCGACACCACCGCCCTTGCAGACCAGAAACGCAGCGCCCGTGAGTGGTTCGACGAGCATACCGGCCCCATTCAGTCCTGGGAAGACTTCGAAAAATACCCCTGGCCCAATGTCAATGACATCGACCTGCGGCCTTTCGAATGGCTTGATAAGCATCTGCCGCCCAATATGGGCTGTTACGACCTTACCGCGCACATACTCGAAATGGCGACCTGGCTTTTGGGTTACGAAACGCTCTGCCTGAAAACATACGACCAGCCCGACCTCGTGAACGCCATATTTGAAAAGGTAGGAAACTTCTACATCGAATATACACGCACGCTGTGTGACTTCTGCTGCGTAAAAGTAATATGGGGTTCCGACGATATGGGCTTTCGCACCGGAACACTGGTGTCCCCTCAGTTTCTGCGGGACACCGTTCTGCCCTGGCACAGGCGATGCGCCCGAATCGCCCACGCAAACAACAGGCCCTATCTGCTTCATGCCTGCGGACAACTTGCCGATATTACGGATGATTTAATCGACTATGTCGGCGTCGATGCCAGGCACTCTTACGAAGATGCCATTATGCCTGTCACCGAGGCAAAAAAGCTTTACGGGCACAGAATGGCAATTCTGGGCGGAATCGATATGGACTTTCTTTGCCGGGCCGACGAACACCGGATTCGCAAACGTGTCACGGACACTTTGAACATCTGCTCGGCCAACGGCGGCTATTGCCTCGGAACCGGCAATACGGTTGCAAACTATGTACCCGTCGAAAACTACCTCGTAATGCTCGACGAAGGTCGGCGGTTCCTGCTTTAACACTTCCTGTCAACGGACCGATAAAAAAAATAACCAGCCTTTTCTTCGACCACAGCGATTATAACCGCTGCAGCGAAGTTATTCCGCCTGCCGCCGCGATTCAAGATGTACGCGCCTTGTTCGCGATGGCGCTGTCTTTTTTACATTTTTTTTACATCCGTCTTTTTTTTCTTCCGCCCGACCTTCTTTATCCATCCTGGTACCGCAGTGATTATCGGCCCTGAACAGCAGTACTTTCCCTGAACAAAGCCCCCGCTGGCAGAGTATAGTAAAAACATGGAGCCAATTCCGAAAAACCCGAAGTGCTCTCTGATTATATAGCAAGCCCTGTTAAATTTTCTAAGCTTTGTATTTACAAGATGTTACGAACCGAAAAGTGCGCATGCAACCCTGCAGCCAATCCGAATGTGCTGACTGAACAGAACGCATTTTTCAGACTAAAAAAATTAAGACCTTGTGTTTTTATGCCCTGAATAACAGTGCCTAAATAAGGTTAAGCAAAAGACCCGTTGAACCGATAATTTTCAGGTAGAACCGTATTCCGATGATTCGCGGCTTTGTAAGGATTACGAGCGTTGTAACTTTTAATGAAAATGATGCCGAACGCCGGCCCATCTGCTCAAGGCGTTCGAATTGGTTTTTGGGGTGCACCCGCGTTATGAAGGCGTTTAGAAATTTTCTTTACGATAGTGCCGCAGACAGCAACCTTGGCCGTGCCTGGCATACATCCGAACTTTACCTCGCGGCAGCAGCCGTTGGAAAGATTTCGTCTGTTAATACCGTAAAGCTTACCCTGGTATTGCTTTCGATAATATGGTCGGCCGGCTGCGGCAACAAATTCTTTGACCCGACACAGATTGGCAGGTTCAGACCCGTACCTGCGGAAAGTGTCATACTCGATACGCTCGGTGTGGCCGAGGAAGAGCCGCCCACGTGGGAAGGCGCCGAACCGCCGCGACCCGTGGACATCATGGTGTTCAATACCGATTATGTCTTCGGTCCGGGCGACGTGGTAAGAATATCCATTTTCGAACTGCTTCAGGAAGGACGGGCCTTCGAAAATGATTACTTTGTCACCGAAACAGGTAAAATATCCATTCCCGAGGTCGGTACAGTTGAAGCCGCCGGCTTGACCGAATCCCAACTCGAGGAAGAAATAAGACAAATACTCTCCCCCGGCATATTAAAGGAACCGTCGGTTAGCGTTATCTTGCGAGGCTCCCAGCAACGCGCCTTTTCCATATTGGGCGACGGCATCCCCAAACCCGCAAGGTACTCCATCCCTCGCTATGATTACCGGCTCACCGACGCCCTGGCTACTGCCGGCGGTATAAGCCAGTTTAACACAAGTTACATTTATGTCTCGCGTCCCATCACAGGCCGTGAGCCTGTAACCGGCCCGGCGATGCCGCCAAGTGCCGAACCCCGGCAACTGACCGAGCCCGGAGAAAATATGCTGGAGATAATAGCTCCCTACACCCAGCGGCCGTCCAGCCCAAGTCAATTGGTCATAACAGGCGCCGAAATGGCAACCAGCAATGAACTCAAAGAACTGGCTTTGCCCGAAGGCTTCGACCATACGACCGGTCAGGACAGCCGGCCTTTATATAAAACCGCTTCTTCAGCTCAGGCGTTTGCAGAACCACCTGCCAGAGAGACCATCGATAAGCCCATAAACGACCAGGGCCGTATCGAGTGGGTTTTTCAGGATGGCAGATGGATTCCCGTACAGGTCTCTGCCCCGCAGGCACCCCCGGGTCCGCCCGCTGGGGATAAATTCCGGCTGCCCGAGGACCAAATACCTCCTGGCCCCTTAAAGCAGAAAATACCCGAACAATTCGACTGGGAACAGGTTCAGACCGCGGGAGTACAAGCACGCGTTATTGAAATACCCGCCGACAGTCTTCTCGGCGGCGACCCCCGCTATAATATCATCATAAGGCCCGGCGATACCATCCACGTACCTGTTGATATTATCGGTGAATTCTGTATCATGGGCAATGTCAACCGCCAGGGATATATCCCCTTAACCGGAAGGCCGATGACTTTGAAGATGTCCATAGCCGCCGCCGGAGGCTTAGGACCCTTAGCCTGGCCCAAAAGCTGCGAGGTCGTCAGAAGAATCGGCAAAAACAGGGAAGAAACCGTTATGGTGGATTTGGAAAGGATTGCCAGCGGCCAGCAGCCCGATTTCTATATCAAGCCCAATGATTTGATTAACGTCGGAACGCATTATACGGCCAGGTGGCGGGCGGTTTTGAGAAATTCCTTCAGGGCCACCTACGGGTTTGGCTTTATTTATGACCGTAACTTTGCAGACAGAGACTATTACACCAGCAGGCCTATACCTGATTGGTTCTGAGAGGCTTGCTTGCTCTATGTTTGTGGTTACGCAATGTATAATACCAAACATAAGCTAAGAGATGCCAGATGTCCTTCGACAGACCTGATATTACATACGATTCAAACCAAAAGAATACCTGGTCCGAACTGGGCCTGCACAACTATATCAAAATCCTTGTAATTGCCGGCTTGTTCTGCTGTCTTTTCAGACATGAAATCCAGCCAATCGTGCGACAATGGTTCACCGACCCGGGCTGGTCCCACGGCCTGTTAATACCTTTCTTCAGTCTGTATCTTCTTAACCGCAATAAGACCGACATCCTGAATTTGAAGACAAGGCCCAATTTTCTCGGTTTGTTCTGTATTCTCGCTGTGCTTTTATTTTACGTTCTGAACATAGTGCATTTCCAGTACGGTTATTTTCGACCGCTGGCTGTCATAGCGTGCCTTGGGGCAATCATTCTGTTCCTGGGCGGCTGGCCCCTGGTTAAATTCACCTGGCTTCCGGTATGCTTTCTGGTGTTCGCCGTACCGTTGCCTCCGACGTATTATGTAAAACTAACCACGCCTATGCGCCACATTGCCGCCACGGTGGCAAGCGTGCTGCTGAACATGGTCAAAGGCATGGAAGCCACCGCACACGGCGTTGTTATAGATGTAATTTACAAGGGAAAGCCGCTGGAGCCTTCGCTTGATGTCGCCGAGGCCTGCAGCGGGATGCGCCTGCTTATGGCTTTCGTGGCCCTGGGAGTTGCAATGGCGTATCTGCACTACAGGCCTGTATGGCAAAGAATACTCCTGTTGGCATCTACCATACCCATTGCAATTTTTTGTAATATCGTCAGGGTTACCGTCACCGGGTTTATTTACGTACTGGTCGAGCCGAAATACGCCCAGGGCATCTATCACGACCTGCTGGGTCTGGCCATGCTGCCGCTGGCATTCGGACTGTACGGGTTTCTCGGCTGGTTTATGTCGGGCCTGCTGGTGGAAGAAACTGCAGCACCGGCCTCAGAACAGATTATCGTCAGCAAAAGGCAAAAATAAACACCGAATATGAAAAACAATATATACAAAATCTATCTGCAGCCGGCCTTTCTGATATGCACCGTCCTTTTGGCTGCAGCGACCATAGGCATGTCACTGGCGATAGAACGTTTCCAGCTGTACCTGAAAAAAGAACCAATACCTCTTAAGAAACCTTTGGACGACCTGGCCGAGAACGACCTGAGGCCCTACGAAATCACAGCAACAAGACAAATTGAAAACAAGGAAGTTATTAAAACACTCGGTACCGAAGATTACATACAATGGCTGCTGGCCGATTCTGATGTGCCTGCTGATAACCCGGCGGGGCGATGCCTTCTGGTTATCACTTATTACAAACTGCCGGACATAGTGCCGCATGTCCCGGACGAATGTTACGTCGGCGGCGGCTATCAGACATTAACATCCGAGCCTGTTGCCCTGCATATAAACAGCAACGGATTTAATAAAATCATCCCCGCGCAATATGTGCTCTTCGGCAATACGGACACCGAACAATGGCTTACCAGCAGAGAATTTCCCGTCTTATACTTCTTCAGGGTCAACGGCGTGTATGTCAACGGCAGGCAGCAGGCCCGAAAAACACTGAACAAGAACCTTTTTTACAAACATTCGTACTTTTCAAAGGTTGAGTTGTCGTTTGCCCAATCTGCTGTTGCGCCGACCAAACAGCAGGCCCTGGCGGCAAGCGAAAAGCTCTTAACGGTGCTGTTGCCTGTCCTGGAGGAAAAACACTGGCCCGACTGGAAGAAAAAATAGTTTTTTTTAGCTGTCACTATGGACTGTCAAATACGGTAAAAAGCACGTGAGGTTACATTTATGGCAAAGAAGAAACTGAATAAAAAGGTAGCGCTGGTTGGTTCGATGTTCTTTCTTTTTCTGGCTTTTATGACGATTGTGGTTATTCTGTACCTCACTCGCGACCCCGACAAGTTCATAAAGGACGGCGACGATGCCGCCCAGGCAGCAAGGGCAGCCGTAGATGCGGAAATCAAGACGGAAGAATATAAAAAAGCACTCCGCAACTACCACAAGGCACGCGGACTGGCAAAAACAGACAGTCTCAAAATCGAAATGCTTTTCAAGGCTGTCGATATTTATCTCGAAACCGACGACTGGCGCAACGCACTGGGCTGCTGGAACACAATAATCCTGCTGGACTCGAAGAACGTAAAGGCACGCTACGCCCGCTTGAAATACTATTATATTCTCGCCGACAGCGGCGCCTTTAACGCCTGGCAGGAGGTCGCCTCACAGGCTTCCGAGTTTCTGGACAATGTCGAAGATTCCGTTCTGGCCCAGAACCTCGCCGAGTGGGAATCCTTCGCTGCCGAAAAAACTGCGTATGTAAAGATAATCGAACACTATCTGCGCCTTGCCAGGGCCAGGGCCGCCCTGGAAATGACAAACGCCGGAGCAGTAACCGACCCTGAAGAATCCCTGGCACTTGCCGAAAATGACCTCGAAAAACTGCGGGAACTTATACCTGATAATCCCCAAATCTGCTGGTATCTGGCGCAGGTAATAAAAGCCAGGGGTCAGCTGCTTGCATCCAGAGGCAGTGTCGAAGAAAAGCTCAGAAGCGCTGAAAAGGCCGAGGAACTGCTCACACAGGCCCTTGAATCCGCAGGCGACAATCCGAGAGCACATATTAATCTGACTAATACCAAACTGCAGAACGTCCTTGACCAGAGACCCGACAGGCAGCAAATCCAGGCCTTTGAGCCTGAATATCTGTCGCTTGTCGAGAAATTTCCTTCAAGCGCCGAAGCCTTCGCAGCGCTGGCAAAATTTTATGACCTGCTGCCCCAGAATCTTGATAAAGCAATAAAAGCCATCCAAAACGCAACCAGCCTCGACCCCGAGAACGCCACCTATGCAATAGCCGCCGCCAGTTTTCATTATCGCCGCTTTTACAGCTCCAAAAAAACCTCAGACCTCGAAAACGCCCTGCAAATCGCTCAAAACGCCCTCACATTACCCGACGCACAGGACAAGCCCGGCCCATGGCAGTGGGCAAACCGAAGCAACAGGATTATGCTGTTTACCTTTCTGGCAAACTGCTACTGCGAACAAGTACTTGAACCCATCCAGGCCCTCACCTCAGAACAAAAAAAACAATACCTGACAAATATTGAGTATGTCGTACATGAAATCGAACAGCTTTACGGCAGCGGCCAGGACCCGCAGGTCATCAAGTGGCGGGCAATGCTGCAGCTTGTCACAGACACAGAGCAATCCCGCGCCGTAAGACAGTTGTATGCCGCGTACGAGCAGATGCAGTCCAGCGGACGCACAGACGCCTACCTGGCTCACACGCTGGCGAAGTTTTTTGAAAACTCCTCCGAACTCGGCGCCGTAGCGGAGTTTCTTGCCTCCGCACTGCGAGGCGGAATCAGCCGTTTCAAACCGCAAACCCATCTGGAATACGCCGAATTGCTGTTGAAATTCAATGCATGGATGCCCGCAATTGCCAGTATCGATGTTTTCGAAGAGAACTTCGGTCCCACCACCAGAAGTAACATACTGCGCATAAAAGCCCTGACAGCCGCAAACCAGTTTGACCAGGCCGAGGAAAAACTAGCGCAGCTTTCGACCGACGACCCTAACACCGTCAAACTCAGGCTGGATTTGGCCCTGGCCAAAACAGGACAGCTCGCATCTGTCCTGGCACAAAGGCAGCAGCAGCAGGTCATTGACTTGCTGAGGCCGACCGACATCATAACGCCCGCTGCCCCGCAGCAGGACGACAAAATCCAGACCCAACAGATTATAGAAGATGAAATGGCCGTACACAGACGGCAGATTATCGATTTGGCCTCAAAGCTGCTGGACAAAGAACCGAACCTGATTGAAACAACATCAATTGAAGCTGCCTGTGAAAGTTATATAGCCGAACGCAAAACAGCCCAAGGCGTTCATTTCCTCGATAAACTGCTCGAACATTTCCCCAATAATGCCACAGCCATATTTTACAAAAAGCTTTTTGCTGAAGTTGACCCTCAAAATGTCTCCGCCCCGACACGAGTCCAGATAGAAAAGCAGGTTCGCCTGGAAACGCCGGACGCTGTTGACAGAGCACTTGCTATGGGTATATTTTACCAAAAGCAAAATGAACTTGGTAAAGCCGCCGAAGAATTCAAAAAGGTGGTAGGTCCCTACCTTGTCCCCGGCGCCGGAATCCCGCAGCAGACCAGCCCGCAGGAAAAACAGGCGGCGCCCCAAAAGCTCTCAACCCAGCAGATACTGGCTGCAAGTTACCTGTTTGATATAGCTCTGGCAAACAAGGACTGGGAACTTGCAGAAAATATAGAAACACTGGCAAGAACCGAAAATCTCGACCACTGTGAAGGCAATTTTTTCGCGGCTCGCGCTCTTATGAGCAAAAACCAGTATAACGATGCCCTCACAAGGCTGGATGAAGCTATAAGGCAAAGACCTGTCTTCTCCCAGGCCTTTATGCTCAGAAGCACGGTTAACGCAATGCTCGGAAATCAGAACGCCGCAATCCAGGACATACAGAAAGCCAGCTCCCTGAACCCGCTGGACAAGAGTATCGCAATAGACCTGGCGGTGGCACTTTACTCTCGAAACGAAAGGCTGGGCGATACTGTCACTTCAGACCAGGTAATCGAGACACAAACGGCCCTGATAAACGCAATCCGCTTAAATCCCACCAACCTGCAGTTACAGAGCTGGTATGCCGAATTCATAAGCAAAACAAATCCCGAACAGGCCCTTGCCATAAGACAGCGGTTGCTAAATGGTATGCCAAACCTTGAAAACGCCCTGTTATTGGCCAGAATGGCCTTAAGAATAGCGCGCGATGAAGTCATCATTGCACGCAAAAACGCCCTGTTGGGTATGGCCGAATCCGCCTTTCGACAGGCTCGTGGTTACGACCCGCAAAACCCTGCTGTTCTTAATAGTTATGCCGAATACCTGCGGCTTATCGGCGAAAACAAAAAGGCCGAAGAGATGCTTACCGGCTCAGAAGACAAAACCCTGCTCTGGGAACACTATTACCAGACGGGCCAATTGGACAATGCCGCAACACTGTTCGAACAGCTGCACAAAAACGAACCGAACAACACTGTCGCCCTCAAAGGTCTCATACTCATTGCCGAAAAAAACACTGATACTGAGGCAGTTCAAAAATACTTTCAGCAGCTTTTGGCAATTCAGCCAACTATAGAAAATCAGCTTTTCCAGGTACAGACTTTTCTCAAAGTAGGCCTTATCAAAGACGCAGAGCAAAAACTGCAAAGCTTCAGAGAAAGATACCCCCAGCAGCAGCAGGCACTGCTGCTGGAGGCCTGGCTGTCAATGAAAAAAGGCCAGCTCGAAAACGCCCTTGCCTCAACCAACCAGTACCTCCAAAACAACCCCGACAGTGCCTTAGCCTGGCGGATCAGGGGTCAAATATATCGTCTTATGGCAGATTATCAGCAGGCCATAATAGACCTTAAAAAGAGTAAATCACTCGACGACGACCCTGCGACTCGGCTGTTACTGGCAAAAACCTACACAGCCAAAGACGCGCACGAGGATGCCATCACAGAGCTTAAAAGCGCCATGGACGACCCGCAATCGGCCGCGGAAGCTTCAAGGATGCTCGAAAAAATCCTGTGGCGCCTTGGCAGAACAGCCGAATTGTCAAGATTTTATAATGAAATTATTACCAAATCCCCCAACGACCTCTTCTGGTACAATCAGGCGGGAAAATTTGCACTGGCCGTAAAAGCATACCCTACCGCAGAACAATTGTATCAGAAAGCCCGGGATATTATCGCCGCCTCCGCCCAAAGCGACCAAAACCAGGCGCTCGAGCCGGAGGTACTTAACGAAATAATTGAAGGACATTTACGCACACTGCTGCACACAAACGACACAAACAGATTATTCGCAGAAGCCGGCAAGTATCTCGATGGACCCGCCGCACCGGTAGTTCTGCTGGTTTTGGCTGAAGCCAAAATGGCATCCGGTGACAGAGAAAGTGCCGTTGACTATTGCCAAAAAGCCCTCGATAAAACCGGCACCGATGAGATTCTTGCCTACAATATATTGCAAAGAATGAACACCTTGCTCGGCCGCGAACACGTCATGGATTATTGCAACCGCAAACTGCGCACAGACCCGGATTCACTGGCCGCCAATTATGCCTTGTTCAGTTTTGCAAAAATCAACGGCGAATATAACAAGGCTGTCGAATACATCGACAAGTGCCTGGCGGTAATTGAGCCCGATAGTCCGCGAAAAACCGAATTAAGCGTCGAAAAAGCCAGGGTACTGCAATCCGCTTACAGCAAAACATCCGACACCAGTTACCTCAGGATGGTTATCCAGCAGTACGAAAGTCTGTTGGAGAAAATGCCGAATAACACTGGTGTTTTGAACAATCTGGCTTATATGCTTGCTGAGGAAAATGTGCGGCTTGACGATGCGCTTGCCTATGCCCGGCGCGCACACAACGCAAAGCCCGATAATCCTGACCTGTCGGATACTTATGCATTTGTCCTGTACAGGAATAATCGTGCCGCCGAAGCAGCCGAGCTGCTGCAGGCCGCGTTGCAACAGTACGAACTGGCGGGCAGGTCCGTTCCTGCCGACACATACGAGCATTTAGGTATGGTAAAAGAAAAACTTGGCGCCGATGCCCAGGCCCTTGATGCGTATAAACAGGCCCTGCAAACGGCCCCCGAGCAATTATCCGAAAAGGTCGTTGACCGATTAAACAAGGCCATCCAGCGCCTCTCGAACTGAGACTAAAAATAAAGTTAAAAGCTAAACCGTAAAATGTCTGAACAGAATAATATACCGGTTCCGCAACGACCAGGGCCTGCGTTTGCGCAAACGGGCCCTGCGGGCGTGCAGCTGACACCGCGGGACATGCTGTTGATACTGCGCCGGCATATATGGCTTATGCTCTCAATTACTATCATAGGGTTCGTAATGGGCGGAACAAGCTGGTATCTTCTGAGAAAATATCTGCCCAGATATACAGCTCAAACCTTTATCAGGGTACTGTCACCGGCTGAAAAAGACCCTATGACAATCGGCGAACATATGGTCACCAAAGACATCCAGTATGCCTCACGTGTCTCAATGGCCGCCATCATGAAAAGCCAGAGCACCCTCGCAAGGCTCATCGACAGGGACAAAATCCAGGAAACTAAATGGTTTAAGGCTTTTGGTGACATCAAGTCCGAACGTATCAGAAAAGCCGTCAGAGAACTGCAAAAACGCTTTGGGGCCTCAGCACAAAGAGACGGCGAATTCATTATCACTTCAATGACATGCGCCGATAAGGAAGAAGCCGCCTTGGTAGTTAACGAAATGGTCGATTTATTCCTGGCTATGCGGGGAAGTACAAAACAAAAAGAAGTCGCTGACAGGCTTACAAAGCTCGAAGACGAAAGAACACGCGTACAAAGGGATTTGGACGCCGCCGAAACCGCCCTGACCGATGTGCAAAACAGGTGGGGCTTCACGGACCTTGAAGCCCGGGACCAACTCCGCAGCACCATGCAGGTAAAACTCGACGACCTCGAACTCGAGCAAAACAAATTGCTTATGGAAGTAAGACAACTGCAGGCCATGGTCGGTACCTTCGAAAAACAGGCTATGGGACCCTTCAGTGACCAGGTCAAACAGCAAATAGAATCAGACCAGACGATGGTAGCACTGACTCGTCAGGTCGCCACACTCGAGGCCTCACTGGCAGCGGTGCTGACAAAATTCGGTGAAAATCACCGTGTCATCCGCCAGACGCAGGAACTTATAAACCAGACCAGGAAAGAAAAAGAAATAAGAAAAATCGAAATCGCCGAACAAACCAGACAATCAAATCTGCAGAGGTCACAGGACCAGTTGGTCATTCTTCAAAGCAGGTTCGAGCAGCTGGAAAAGATGCGTCAGCAGGCCGCCTCGGAAAAAGGCCGATTTGACATGGCACGTACCCAGTATCAGCAGCGCGCAAAAATAAGAGACGAAAGACGAACAATGCTCAATAAGGTCAAAGAGCAGATCGAGAAATTGAAGATAATGCACGATGACCCCTTAACGCCCAAGGTCCAGTTTGTCGGATACGCACCTGCGCCGCTGGAAATCAGCTCCCCGAAATGGCAGCTTTACTTCCCGGGCGGAACAATGTTAGGCCTTATGGCAGGTTTAGGTCTTGCTTTCCTCATTGAACTGCTTAATGACCTCGTGCGAACGCCCAGAGACGTGGCACGCTTTCTCCATATTCCCCTTCTGGGTGTTATCCCGGACGCCGCCGAGGACGACCAGGTTACTGACTCGAACCTTTACCTGACACTGCAGCAGGCGCCATTTTCGGTTACAAGCGAGGCCTACAGGCGGTTTCGAACCAACCTCAAGCTGACATCCGGCGAATCCTCGAAGGTTTTACTTGTGTCCAGCTCCATGCCCGCCGACGGTAAAACTTCCGTCGCGGTCAATCTTGCCCTGGCATTTGCCGCAGACAGCAAAAAGCTGCTTTTAATAGACGCCAATTTCAGACAGCCGAATTTACACAATATATTTCCAGTACAGCAGCAAACAGACCAGCCTCAGGACCAGGCCCATCCGGGACTGGCTGAGCTGCTGGCGGGTCGCTGCTCGTACTCGCAGACCATACGAACCTCGGGCATCGAAGGCTTCGATATCATCCAGGCCAGCTTGCTGCCGGCAAACCCCGCCGAATTACTCGGCGGCACAAATATGCTCAAACTTATAAAACAGGCACGCCAGAACTACGATTATATTATTATTGACGGCCCGCCTGTACTGCTGGTTAGTGACGCAAAAACACTCGCAAAAAGCGTTGACGGAACCATCCTCGTATTCAACGCTGCCGCCACGAAAAGAGGTGCGGCGCTGCGAACCATTCGCGAGCTGCAGCAAATCAGCGCAAATATACTCGGCTGTGTCCTGCTGGGCGTAAAGGCACTCAAGGGCGGATATTTCCAGGAACAGTTCCGCTCGTACAGAAAATATCAGCAGCCGCAGCCTGTCCGCTCAAGTTAGCGTTTACACCCCGGCCCAAGTTTAGGAGACGATAGTCTGATGGAAAAGTTTCTCGTAACCGGCGGAGCCGGCTTCATAGGTTCGAACATCTGCAGAAAGCTCGTTCAGCAGGGCTGTTTCGTAAGGGTGGTTGATAATCTGCTTACAGGCAAAAAAAACAATCTCGCCGACATCATAGACAAAGTTGAATTTATACAAGCCGATATCGGACACGAGCAAACAGCCCGCGAGGCTGTCAGAGACATCGACGCAATCCTGCATCAGGCCGCTCTGCCGTCGGTTCCTCGCAGCGTTGAAGACCCGGCCGCCACGCACAGACATTGTCTAAACGCCACTTTCACCCTGCTTTTAGCGGCACGAAACGCCGGCGTGAAACGTTTCGTATATGCCGCAAGCAGCGCCGCTTATGGTGACACCCCCACCCTGCCCAAAGTAGAAACCATGCTGCCGCATCCGCTGTCGCCCTACGCCGCTGCAAAACTGGCCGGCGAACACTACTGCTGCGTATTTTATGAGGTCTTCGGCCTTGAAACCATCTCGCTTAGGTATTTTAACGTCTTCGGACCGTATCAGGACCCCACCAGCCAGTACGCCGCCGCAATTCCCGCTTTCGTAACGGCCGTATTGAAAAACCAGCCCCCCACCATCTACGGTGATGGTCAGCAAAGCCGTGATTTTACTTATGTCGATAACGTAGTCGATGCAAACCTCCTGGCTGCAAGGGCCAAACATACCGCAGGGCAGGTTATTAACATCGCCTGCGGCCAGGCTGTCACTGTTAATGAAATCATTGATATGATAAACAAACTTGCCGGCAAAAGTGTCAAACCTCTTTACTCCGACGCAAGACCCGGTGACGTCAAGCATTCACTGGCCGATATTACCCTCGCCCAAAAAACCATCGGTTACAAGCCCGCCATATCTTTCGAGCAGGGTCTGCAGATGGCCCTGAAATGGTATCGCGAAAACCTGCTTTAGACTTTGATATTGTCTCCAATCGGTATGCCCCCTACGGCCGGGTTTGGTCGTCGCTGTCAAAGCGTTCCCCGTCCAGCCTGGCTACCACCGCCGCCCCGCACGCATCGCCCCACACATTTACCGCTGTGCGAAACATATCCAATAACCTGTCAACTGCCAGAAGCATCCCTATACCTTCCAGCGGCAGCTTGACCGCTGTCAGTACTATTACCATCGTCACAAGACCGGCGCCGGGGATGGCCGCTGCGCCTATTGATGCCAGTGTAGCCGTAAACACAATAACCAGCTGCTGGCCCATCGTCAAATCTATCCCGTATGCCTGAGCAATGAACATCGCCGCCACCGCTTCGTACAGCGCCGTGCCGTCCATATTTATTGTAGCTCCCAGAGGCAGCACAAAACTGGCCACCCGGTTGGATACTCCGACATTTTGTTCCACACATTCCATCGTTATCGGCAGCGTTGCGGCGCTGCTGGCCGTGCTGAAGGCCGTGGCCACCGCGCCGAACAGATGCCTGGCAAACTTCAACGCCGAATACCTGCCGAAAATACCCAGCAGAACCGACAACGTCACACATGCGTGGATACCAAGCCCTGTAATCACTGTGGCCATATATGCCCCAAGAGGCTTTATTACACCCATACCCATCTGACCTATCGTTGACGCCATCAATGCAAACACTCCCAGTGGCGCCAGCCGCATAATCCAGCCGGTTATCTTCATCATCGCCGCGTTGAAACTATCAAAAAAAGCCGCTGCAGCTTTGCCTTTTTCACCGATGCTGCTGATTGCAACGCCCAGAATCAGGGAAAAGAATATAACCGACAGCACCTTATCGCCGGTCATCGCCGCAAACACGTTCTCAGGAACTATATCTTTTATAAGCGAAATCGCGGACGGCGCTTGCCCCGTTTCCAGGTCAGCCGCCGCCGTTAGCCCCATATCGACTCCCGCACCCGGCTGAATAACATTAACCAGTACTAAACCTACCCCAGCCGCCAGAACCGTCGTGGCTAAGTAATACACCAGCGTACGAACGCCCATCCTGCCTAATTTGCGAATATCACCCACACTCGTAATCCCGCAGACCATCGAAGCTACAATCAAAGGTACAATTATCATCTTCAGAAGTGAAATAAATATGTCGCCCACCACCTTAAGGTGCCCCGCCTTTTGCCCCCG
>DATKWV010000061.1:0-7359 GCA_035529405.1 Sedimentisphaerales bacterium
CGACAGCACCCTATGAAAGGCGGCAATGTCGGTTTCCTCGGCTGTTACTTTAACGATGCGGGAATCAATCCCATGCACGATGAATTCTTCGACCCGATGGGACCGGAGGCGCCGGCCATTTTGCGGGTAGCAAAAGAGGAAGGGCCGGACCTGGCCGTTTCGCTTCACAGCTGCGAGTTTGCCCCCGGCGTGTATCGGCCGACTTATGTAACCACAGAAGTACAGAAAAGCGTGCTGTCGCTGGCAAGAAAATACTATCCGTTGCTGACCAGGCGAGCACTGCCGCACGCCCGGCCCTTTACCGTCCAACCGGAAGGCGGCGACAGGCCCAAGCCTTTTAACCTTACCAGCGCGCTTTATCACATTAGCGGCGCTACGGCCTTTACGTTCGAATGTCCCCACGGAATGGTCGGCAAAAATTTCTGCACCGTCAGCCTGGAGCAAATCCTCGATATTCAGTTATTGCTTTACGAAGCTATGCTCGAATTCGCCCTTGAACAGAAAGCTGCCTCGATAACGGCCCCTGAAACCGGAAAATAACCACCGACTTGCCAAAGCCAATAGCAAAAACCGGTTCAATATGTTATTATTGGCCGAAGCTGCGATTTGCCGCGAGGTAATGCCTCAAACTGACCGATTTGCGATTCAAATTGGACGCAACTGTTTATTAAAAATGTGTTCTATAACAGAAAAAACGATAGAATCAGCCATCCGCCGCAGGCGGATTCCACAGTTTTGCTTTTTGCGTTTTGATTTTTGCATTCTCAAACTGACCGATGGTAGTGGTCAGTTTGAGTAATAAACTGACCGGAGGCTGACAAAATATGGATACTCTTAAGCTGTTGAGGGATTATTTTCCTACCGCCGTCTTCACCGGCAAGTGCCTGATCTTTATAAGCGAGGACTGGCGGGTCGAGCTTACCGAGCACAAAGACAGCGATTTCAGCAAAACGCTCAGCCAGCCGTCCGTCATACGTGTTCGCATTTTCAAAAAGGCCCTCAACGGCGAATTCGTACCGGGCCATTATGAGGATTTTCAACTGCCCGTTATCGGCGAACTGGCCGAGCAGATTGAAAAATATGTACAATCGGCCATTGGTAAAAACCTGAGAGAAGACTAAAGACCAAAGACTAAAGACCAAAGCGAGGTCCAAGGAACGCAATACGCAGTACGCACGAGGCAATACGAATTTATGACTGACCTGCAGATTCAGGAAATTGACGGCGGCGTGGTTTTTGCCGTAAAGGTAATCGCCGGCGCCGGCCAAACCTGCTTATGCGGACTTCTCGGCGATAAACTGAAAATCAAGGTCTCCGCCGTTGCCGAAAAAGGCAGGGCAAACAAATGCCTGCTCGAATTTCTATCCAAACACCTTGGAGTGAAAAAAAAGGATGCTGCCATAATCGCCGGCCAAACCACCCCCATCAAGCACATTCGCGTACAAGGTATATCCGCCCAAACCCTGCTGAACAAACTCCACCTGCAAACAGACTCCTAACAGATGACCGACAAACAACGTTTATTATCGCTAAAACAGCCAGGCACAGAACCGGATTGTCCCGATGATGAGGCTTCGCTTGGGTATATGCTCAGACTGGCTGCGCCGATGGTGGTGACAACCGTCTCCTTTACCGTCATGCAGTTCGTGGACAGGTTCATGGTCTCCCGCTTAGGTACCGATGCTTTGGCTGCGATTCTGCCGGCCGGTTTTGTCGCCTTCATACCCGGCAGCTTCGCCATGGGCGTAATAGCCGCTGTTACAATCTTCGCCAGCCAGTCCTTAGGAAGGGGCAGCAAACAGGACTGTTCCAACTACTGCTGGCAGGCAATATATATGGGACTGGCTTACTCGGCTGTGGTAATTGCTGTTATGTGGCCTGCGGCGCCGCTGATTTTCAGGACAATGGGATACGATGCCGCCGTGGCCAATATGGAGGTTACATACCTGCGCATCACGCTTTACGCACAGTTTCTGGCGGTCTTTGTCTGGTCCTGTAACCAGTTTTTCATTGGTGTGCATCGGCCGATTATTATCATGTACGCGGCACTTTGCAGCCAGGTGGTAAACCTCTGCGCCAACTATGTACTGATTTTCGGCAAGTTCGGTTTCCCCGCTATGGGCATTGCCGGTGCCGGTTGGGGCACATTCATAGGTATCGTGGTTGGTGCTGTCATAAGAATGACCGTTTTTTTAACAGGAAATACCAATGCAGCTTTTCACAGCCGCAGGGCTGTGAGAATCAATTTTAGCCGTATGCTTGACTTATTGAAGGTCGGCCTGCCCGCCGGATTCGAGCTGATGTGGAACGTGACATTCTGGGGTGTTATTCTGTTCTGGCTTGTGGGAAAATTCGGTAAAGAGGCATCGGCTGCTACCAGTGCCGTTTTCGCCTGTACGAATGTGTCGATTATGCCCGTTGTCGGCATTAATATTGCGCTCAGCGCCGCTGTCGGAAAGGCCATAGGTGCCGGCCGAAAAAAAGTCGCTGCAAAGCAAACCAGTTTGTGCCTGAAAATAGCGATTACCTACATGGGACTTGTCGGGCTTTGCTTTTTCATATTCAGAAACGCGCTTATGAGCTTTTGGTCTTCCGATGATAGAGTTATTGAAATCGGCGTTAACATTTTGGTCTGTGCTGCCATATACCAGGTCTTCCACGCTGCCCGTGCCGTCTATAGCGGCTCACTTCGCGGCGCCGGTGACACATGGTGGCTGGCAATAGCCTCGGCCCTGGGCGCGGTAGTGATACTCGGAGCAGGCGGTGTGCTGACAGTGATAATCTTCCCCGGCCTTGGTTCTCTCGGACCCTGGATTGCGGCTACGGTCAGCATTATTGCTGTAGGGTTGGCCAACCGCTGGAGGTTTAAGAGCAACCGATGGATGCGAATCGATTTGTTTAAGGCCCGCCAGATTACCGTCCCGATTGAAGCAGACGCCGCCGTCGAATAATCTCCAGGCGTTTCCTGCCGCAGTGTACCCAGCAAAATACCGAAAACGTTGTATGGATTATCTAAGAACTTTATGGTAAAGTACAGATTACGGAACAGAGGTTAAAACCGGGCGCAAAAAAAACCGAATGCAGCGCATTCACCGGTAAAATTATGAAGAACTTCGTGCAAATAACCTTGTGTGTTTTGATTCTCACAGCCGGCATATCGCTGGCACGGGACGAACCTCTGGCCAATGCGGACAAGGACGGCCTGTATGCAAGAAGTATCGAGCAGGTATTGCGCCTGCCCGCAGACCAGCTCGATATCGGCATCGCCGCCTTGATTATTTCCGAACAATGGAGCGATATGGTCCCCGGCCGAAGGTACCAGCAAAGACTTGATGACATCGCCCTGGAGATTCGCAGCAGATTAAAAGATAGAAACCTGACTGCTGATTACAGGGCAATCGCCGTCATAAACGAATACATATTCGACGAACTGGGTTTTGCCTCGGTTGAAAACGCCGATAACCCCCACGATTTATTCCTGCACACGGTGCTGGACAAAAAACGCGGTTACTGCCTGAGTCTTTCGATTCTCTATTTGGCCGTCGCAGAAAGACTGGGCCTGCCTTTATACGGCGTGGTGGTGCCGGGACACTTCTTCGTCAGGTATGACGACGGCCACGTCCGCTTCAATATCGAAACCACCGGAAAAGGCCGTACCGCTGACGACAAACACTACATCGAAAAATTCAAGGTCCCCGAAACCGCCGACAACATTTACATGACCAACCTCAGCAAAATCCAGACGCTCGGCTGTTTCTTTAACAACTTAGGCAACAGTTACACGGACGTCGGCGACACCGAACAGGCCCTCCTTGCCCTCGAAAGGGCCGTGGAAATAAATCCCTCCCTGGCCGAGTCACTGGCCAACCTCGGCAATGTTTACCTCGAGGCCGGCCGGCTGGACGATGCAATATACAAATACCAGGCAGCCATGGAAATAAATCCCATCGATGCCAAGACCCACAATAACCTTGCCAACGCTTACTGCGCCAAGGGCTGGTTTACCGCCGCAATAGAAGAATACGACCGCTGCCTGAATCTGCAGCCGACCTTTATCGACGCGTACGAGAATCTCGCCGCCGCCTACTGCCGCCGGCAGATGTTCGGCAACGCCGCAGCCACGCTCAAAAACGCCCTGGCCATACAGCCGCAAAACACCAGCTGTTACGTACAGCTCGGCAATGTCTATATCCAGATGGACGATTACAAACAGGCCCAGTCCCACTTTCAAAAGGCACTGAGCATAACGCCGGATTCAGCCGAAGGTTATTTCGGGATGGGGCTTTGCTGGGGCAAATTCAATGCGCCGAAACAGGAAATCGCCGCCTATAAAAAGGCCCTCGCTCTTGACCCGCAAATGGTCGGCGCCTTGACCAATCTTGCCAACGCATACTTCAACGACGGCGACCACGATGCCGCCTTTGAGCTGTATGGTAAGGCCGTTACAGTCCAGCCGGACAACGCCTGTGTCCATTACAACCTTGCCGCAGCCTATGCCAATACGGACCGGTACGAACTGGCTGTCGCCGAGTACAAAAAGGCCGTTGAGTTTGACCCTCAGATGGGCGATGCGCACAACGGCCTGGCCTTTGCCTTATACAAGCTTAAGCAATACAAGCTGGCCTGGCAGCACGCCGAATTTGCCGATAAATTAGGAGCGCCCGTTACCGCGGCCCTGAGCACCGCCATCGCAAACAGGCTCCGCTAAAATTGAATAGCCAGACAGTTCGCAGTTCTGCCCCAATCCACAGTCCTAAGGACTCCTTACGGAGGACGCCTTACGGCGGCCATCCTCCGCAGTTGTTCGTACTTCGTACTTCTTTAATAGAGTAGATTTGGTGCGCCGATAAAGAGAAAATATAATCCTTTGTTTAGCCCCGCCATCACCATGGCAGGGTTTCTCATTGCCTGCCCTGCGAAGCCCCCCTGGGCTAAGGGACGAACCAGGGAGCTTGCCGATGGGCGAAAATCTCAAAAATGATTAGCCCCGCCACCTGTGGGCGGGGTTATGCCGGAAGCCAGGCAAGTTTACCCTGAGTGTAAGAGTTTACTCTGAGTGAAATCGAAGTGAAGCAGTAAATTGAAGGGGCGGCAAGGGCGGGTCTGGCCCATTTTTTCACGGGGTTTGGAAGCAAGAGAAATCAAAAATTAAAATGCAAAATTATTAGCGCATTTATGCAGATTTTCAGTCAAATAAACTACAAAACCCTTGACTTAATTGTTTTTAGAACTTGCCTCGCTCGCCGCGATGCGTCGCAGCGGGCCAGAAAGCTTTGGATGCCTGCTTTGATGTAGCCGAATTCGAGAGAGTTGTCGTAACGAAATCAGGTAAACGTCCCCAATTAATTCCATGGCAAAGCAAGGTTTGTCACTTTTAGGCACCAACAGTGGGTTTCTTGCGTACGAGAAAACACCCGCAGGGAATGCGCGAACCACGGGCTATGCTGCATTCAACAACGATATGGGCATTGATAACTGCCTTTTACTGCTTGGCCTCCGTGCTGTGATTTTGAAAAAATGCTAAAAATCGCCCGATTGTTTGACAAAGCCCAAGAAATGCGGTATAAGTAATAAAAAACAAAAGATTAGAAAATCTTTAGTTCACCGAGGAGAACAACTAGCATTTACACCTTTTTTGATTGATTATTTACCTATAGGAGTAACAATGAAAAAAATGCTAAAGACTTCGGCTGAAGGCAGGAAATGCATGTTTCCGCAGTGCACGCGTATCTTGAGTATCTATAACCATAAGGATTACTGTCATATACATTTGGACCAGATACCTCAGGAGCAAAAACCTAAGGTTTTAACTCATCAGTAGTTTTGATGGTCGAAAGTTTATCTTTCCTATCTTAACACTTTACTGCTTTTTGGCCCCGGTCCGGTGATGTTAAGAAACCCGAGGTTCCGCTAAAGGCTTAAAAACCTTTTTTATAGCGTCAATAAATTCATTTCTGCTCTTTTTATAGGCGTCGGAAACCCCCTTTTTTATCGTGTGAAAAAATCACTCTAAATTTCTTCATTTTCCGCTTGCAAACAGGATAGCAAATGTGTAATATGTAACCAGGCCGGGAAGCAAACCGGCCAAAAAGTGATTCACTGAGATTTCTCTTCTCTCTTCGGTCTTCTGTCCTGCGTTTTCTGATTTCATTCACCAGCGACCAGCGCCCGCTTAGGCCCTGATGATGTCTGCTATTTTCATAAGCCGCAACGTGTTGTCGCGCTCGATGTGCAAAGGAAAAACAGACCCTTCGACTCGGCTGCGCCTCGCTCAGGGTGACAGGGACGGCATTGCCGACGGTGCCCCCGGCAATGACAAACCCTGCCATCGTGATGGCAGGGGTAAAGAAACCCCCCGGCAGAGCCGGGGGCTAAATATGTTTGGATTGCGTATCAGGCCTGCCCTCAGCCAAGCCGAACGGGTGCGGAATGACAGGGACGGGATTGCTTTCGCCGCCGGCATAACCCCGCCCACAGGTGGCGGGGCTAAGCATTTTTGAGATTTTCGCGGAAAAACGGCCTTCGGTGCAGGGGGCTAAAGAAAAACCAACCCCGCAATGACAAGCCCTGCCATCGTGATGGCAGGGCTAAACAAAGTATTATATTTTCTTTTTTTGCTGACAAGTTGTTCGTTTTCGGCCTTCGGTTAGCCTACGGCGGACTTACGCTTGCGTCCTTCGGAGGACGGGTCGCTCCCTTCGATTTTACTCAGGACAAGACCAGCTGGGCATCTTTTGCCGGCAACCGGCTTTTGTCAGTTGCTGGAGTCCCTCTACGCATCCCAGAGGGCGGGCTCGCGAGGGCCTGGAATTTCATTAAAGGCTCTAAGAACAACTTAATTTGCGTCTTTTATATTTTTTCGTTGCTTCTATTGGAGCAGAATGCATAATGTAACCGTGCAAGGCACATATTGACAGCCGGTAGTTCCGGCAAACTTTTTTAAAGGAAAGGAATAAACAGAATGAATATTTATGTAGGAAATTTACCATCTGATGTTAGCGAAAACGACTTAAGAGAAGCTTTTGAACAGTTCGGCAAAATTACAGAGGTCCGTTTGATAATGGATAAGTTCAGCGGCCAATCAAAAGGTTTTGGCTTTGTCGAAATGCCCTCTAAAGATGAAGCACAGAAGGCTATCGAAGAAATGAACGGTAAGGATTTAAAAGGTCGTGCTTTGAATGTCAACGAGGCAAAGCCTAAGGTCGACCGTGGTGGCAGAGGCGGAAGAGGTGGTGGTTTTGGCGGCGGCGGCGGCGGTAGAGGTGGAAGAGGTGGTGGTTTTGGCGGCGGTGGTCGAGGTGGTTCTGGTAACAGCCGTGGCAGAGACAGCTATTAGCAGCTATTACCGCCGAAAACATT
>DATKWV010000062.1:0-4040 GCA_035529405.1 Sedimentisphaerales bacterium
CCCACAACCACAATTATTGTGACTGAAATAGTCTCAAAATGAAGCTGGAAACCTTGAATTTTTGAGATCAATTTGATATTCTATTGGAAAAGAGTTAACATTTACTGCCAGTCTGGAGGCAATTGGGGACCTTGACGGCCAGTTTACCTATGCGTTGGGTCTATTTGAATATGGAGCCAACACAGATTGGCGTTATGTCCCAGAGCGTGCGTCGGTTTTGCTTTTGGGTTTGGGCCGCCTTGCGCTTGTGCGAAAACGCAGAAAATAGCGTGCAGCGAGTAGCACTTCGGCAAAGTCTATACTGACCCTTGCCGAAGTGCTCAGGGTAAACTTACAGCGGACAGAATATAAAAGACTCAAGACCAAAGGCCACAGGACCGGCGGCTCGCTTGCGGGTGCGCAGCTCGTAGCGGGTACCGGATAAGAAAAACGGATTAAATATACACACAAGGTAAGCTGGTTGGGAAAATGAACGCTATAGAGGTCAGCAATTTACATTTCGGGTATGCCCACGTGCCGGTACTGTGCAACGTCAGTTTCGAGGTCCGGAAGGGGTCGTTTCTGGCAATCGCCGGCCCGAATGGAGCAGGCAAAAGCACTTTGCTCAACCTTCTGGCCGGTGTTCTTAAGCCCGCTTCAGGCGTAATCACAATTGAATCTGTGCCCATTCGGTCATTCGCCACAAAAAACCTTGCAAAAAAGCTGGCGGTTGTCAGACAGGAATCTGTGCCGGTATTCGGCTTTTCGGTTTTTGATACCGTGATAATGGCAAGAACGCCCTATTACGACCCTATGGGATTTGCCCGCGACCTCGACAAAGCACTTGCTGCAGAGGCTCTCGAACTCACCGATACGGCGCAGTTCGCCGCACGCCGTCTCGACCAGCTTAGCGCCGGCGAGCGACAACGCGTCTTTATCGCCAGGGCCCTGGCACAGAATACCGATATCCTGCTCCTGGACGAACCCACAAGTTTTCTCGACTTGAAACACCAGGTCGCTATATACGACCTGCTGAAAACCGCCCAGCTTCAGAAGGGCAAAACTATCATAGCTGTAACACATGATATAAACCACTGCCTGCAATATGCCGATACAGTTTTGCTGCTGGCTGCCGACAATACCTGTAGTTACGGCCCCAGCCAGCAAATACTCTGTTGCGAGCGAATTGAAAAGGTCTTTGGGGTAAAGGCGATTGAGGCCTGCGTCGGAACAGAAAAATTCTTCTTCGGCCTGGGTAAATACGCAAAATGTTCCGACCAAATAGCCTGCAAATCGCGGCCCGGCGCACAAAATAACCGGTACGATAGTTGAATATAAGTGCTGTCGGAGCAAAAAGATAGCAACAGTCTATCAAATTGGCTTGTATTATAAGATTTTACTGAATATACTTTTGCAATTTGCCGGGGCAACTTCGAACAAAATAAAAGGTGATAAAAAATTTACCGTGCATGCTATAATATCCCAAATCCCGGTATAAAGATGCAGCAGGAAAGGCAGAGCTAAAAGTGGCAGAAAAAGACAAAAAGTCATCAAGAAAAAAAACGGTCGCACCCCGTAAGAGCAATACTCCTCTTACCAAAACCGATGTAGAGCATTTCAAGCAATTATTGTTGTTAAAACGCCATGAAATTGTCGGTGACGTATCCGGCATGGGAGAGGGAATTCTCACCAAGTCACGTCTGGACGCCACGGGGGATTTGTCGAGTATGCCAATTCACATGGCCGACATTGCCAGCGATAACTACGAACAGGAGTTCGTTTTGGGCCTTATGGACACCGAACGCAAATTACTGAGAGAAATCGACAGCGCGCTGGAACGCATCGAACAGGGCACTTACGGTATCTGTGAAATCGCACCTGAACCAATCGGTAAGGTTCGCCTCGAAGCCAGGCCCTGGGCCCGGTACTGTATCACCTGTGCCAGAAAGCTCGAGCAGGGCTTTACGCCTGAGTCGGAAGAAGCAGAATCAGATCAACTCCTGTGACGGTATGAATCGCAGATGTCCAATTTGCAGCAGGCTCATTAAAATATCATCCAAAGAAAAGGCCGAAAACACACCCTTTTTTCCTTTTTGCTCGCAGCGATGCAAACTGATAGATTTGGGTGACTGGCTGGACGGCAGGTACAAGGTCGTTTCTGAAATACCCTCGCAGCCGAACAACCAGCAGCCTGAAATCGACTCCACAGACCCGCCGGCCAGGAATAAAGACAACATTGAAAAATAAATATAAAATCTTTCGAAACCAATCGATAGTCGGTATATTTATTGTGTTTATTTTCAGCAGACGAACAGTAACTTTTAACCGTTTTGAAAGGAAATACCATGGCTGAAGAAAAACTTTCGTCCAGGATAATTGAAAGTGTTTTATTCCCGAAAATATTTCAGACTTTTCGCATGGCTATTCACCCGGGCAAGCTGATAGTTGCACTGGCGGCGGTGCTTCTGATATGTCTTACAGGCTGGATTATGGACCTTAACAAAACCGTTGTTACCACCGATACCGAAAATGAATTAAAAATGTACATGCAGGACCCTGCACAGGTGCAACACTATATTGAAACCTCTGAAGAAAATGCCCGGTTTACGGGTGTATTTTCCACGCTATGGCGCTTTGGCAGTGCAAGATTTCATCGCGCATTGACTTGTCTGTTTGCTTTTAACCTTCCCGGTGTCGCCAACAATATAGCCGAGTACTTCAAGGCAATCACATGGGCAGCCAGGTATCATTTTTTTTATACCCTGCTCTTTGTTGCTGTAAAACTTGCCGTAATCAGCATCGCCGGCGGTGCTATATGCCGCATGGCTGCCCTGCAATTTGCAAAAGGGGAAAAACTCGGCCTGACAGAATCTGTCACTTTCAGCCTGAAAAGGTTTTTAAGCTTCTTCACCGCTCCTCTGGTGCCCGTGGCTATAATTGTGGTACTGGCTCTGCTGACGGCGCTTCTGGGACTGCTTGGCAATATCCCGTGGCTTGGTGAGTTAATAATGGGTATTTTCACCGTCCTGGCTTTGCTTGCCGGCCTGTTAATAACGATAATTTCCATCGGGACCGTGGCGGGATTTAACCTTATGTTTCCAGCCGTCGCCTATGACGGCAGTGACTGCTTCGATGCTATAAGCCGTTCTTTCAGCTACATATACACCAGGCCCTGGCGTATGGGTTTCTACACCGGCATAGCGGCAGTCTACGGCGCCATTTGTTACACATTCGTGCGATTCTTCGCCTTTTTGATTCTGTGGTCTGCGCACGCGTCTCTACAACTGGGCGTACTGGTCAGCGACAGCAGTAAACAACTCAACAAGCTTGCCGCGATATGGCCGCAGCCTGCTTTCATGAATCTCGTCGGCTCCTGCCCTTCGGTGACAATGAACTGGTCTGAATCCGTTGCCAGCTTTCTGATATATTTGCTGCTGCTGCTGGTTGTAGGACTGGTCGTGGCATTTGTCATAAGCTTCTATTTTACCGCAAACACAATAATTTACGCCCTCATGCGGAACAGGGTAGATAACACCAGTCTGGATGATATATACACGGACCGCAGCGATTTCCAGCAGACACCTGCCGCTGACGAGGATAACTCCGCCGCGCCTCAGCCGCCTGAGCCGCCGGCAGCTTCTGGTGCTTGAAATTCAGCACTGCGAATCGGCCGTGATATTTTTGCGCTGCCGCGTCGTATGCCTTCGCAGCCGAAATTTCTTCGCCGAAAACGCCGAGAAATTTTACGCTGCCGTTAATTGTTATTGTTGCGCTCCAGCGCTTATCGCGAACTCGCCACGAAACCCCTTTGTACCTTGACCACGTTTTCGCCGATGTTTTTCTTCTGTTGCAGCAGTTCTCGCTGCGCGTTGCCGCCCGCAGGTTCGCCTTTCGGTTGTCAAGCCCCTTATGGTTGATATGGTCAACACACCGGTTCTCAGCCACTTTGACTATCTCCCGGTGCATAAATACGCGCATCAGCCCCTGCTTTCCCCCCACCCGAACGCTCCGCACTGCGTACCACGTGCACCTGTCCCGCATTGTATGCCATTTGTATTTGT
>DATKWV010000063.1:0-18246 GCA_035529405.1 Sedimentisphaerales bacterium
CCCTCGACTTTCAGCTTGGGAAAAATATCAAGAGAATTTTGCAACATCAGCCATATCAACTGGTTATGCGATAATCCATTATATACCAATTACTTGGCACATACGCCGTTATTCGTCTATATCCGCTTAATAACTCATTTCGGGGGGAAAGTTATAACAGGTGTTGTATCTTACAGGTCGGATTTTAAGGGTAATAATGTTTTGACAACGGGCGATGTGGCCAATATCTGCAACGTTGGTCCAGTTTTTTTTATCTGCTCAGCACCTCAATGCCAGTGGTACCGTAAGTAATTGACGAACAAGTAATCGAATAGTGTATGCTTTTATACTCATATACTCAGGATGTATTTCTTTATTGCTCCTGCCATATCAGGGCAAATTCAGCAAAATCCAGGAAGTTTACAATATCATCTTCCTCCTCCTTGTAGAAATCACCCGGAACATCCGGGCCGGTCTCGAGCCAATTTTCACAAATAACCGCTAAATCACCAAAACCGATTGAGCCATCACAGTCAAGGTCATAGATATTGGTAGCTATATAGTCCCCACCTATCCAATCTTCGAGCACATTGGTATACGGTATCCAGTTAGGGTTGAAAGTGTAATGTTTCTTCGTTGGCGTGACTGTTCCGGACCAGTTATAGTCCACCCAAACTTCATAAAAGCCATTAGGATCAGTCGTATCCTGTCCGCCACCGTTGTTCGCATCTACGAGTACACCTTCAATTGGTACCTCACAGGAATTTTCAATGTAGCCTGTAATTGTATAGGTTAACAGCGTACCGACGTAATTCTGCATCTCTTCCTTGTCTTCGGTAACATCCGTATAGGTTATACTGTTCGGCTCAAAAGCGTAAGCGTATTTGGAAGGCACAACTTTACCGGACCAGTTATAGTCGACCAGTACCTCGTAATATCCGTCAGCATCAGTTGTATCATGGCCGCCGCTGTAATATTTACTTGTAAACGGACCTCCATCATTATCCGGTGATACTAATACACCCTCCAGCAGTGTGAGCATCTCAGAATCAACAGCGTAGCCGGAGACGATGAAAGTATCCAGTATCGCGGTGTAGTTATCGTTCTGATCGGCGGTGACGCTATTGTACTCTTTATCGTTCGGCTCGAACGTATAACCTGTCTTATTCGGGTCAACCGTACCTGACCACCCATAATCCACCGTTAATTGGTAGTAACCATTGGCATCGGTTATATCTGAGCCGCCGCCATTGTTCGCATCTACAAACACACCTTCGACAGGTATGTTGGCATCAGGTTCGGTAATATAGCCAAAGATAGTTTTTTGCTCGATAGTGAAGGTTGCTGTAACGTTCATATTGCCCGTAACGAGCAAACTCTCAGGATTAGTAGAGCCGGTTAAGTCTTCGCTCCAGGAGTCGAACGTCCAGCCGGGCTCGGCATTGGCTGTCAACTGTACAGTATCACCGTAATGATATGTAGCCTGGTTCGGGTCCTTGGCAACAGAGCCGCTGCCAACAATATTGACCGTAAGTGTGTACGTTATAGGGCTGTCGCTTGCGGAACGGATGTACAGGTGATCAATATAAAGGGTGTCCATATCTTGATTACCCCTTCCGCTGTCAGTATCTACAACACGAATATAAACCGTACCACTTAGCGAGCTGGGTAGCTCATAGCTTTGAGCGGTGTCATCATCGCTGGTTTTGCTAACGGTCAGCATATCCGTATAGGGCGAATCATCCGTTGAGTAAGCAAAAACAAAGTTATCGCCATCGCTGCTGGCAGTTTGGTAAGCTTCGACATAAAAGGTCACCGTATCACCGCCAGTTACATTTATTGGCCACTTGTGTTCAAGCGAACTGTAACCCTTACTCGGATTGCCTTCCCTGACTTCGGTTATGGCCTCGTAACCGTCATTACTGGACTGCGCGTCCGTATAACTGCCGTCAACTGAGCCTTGAACATCTATATCTGCGTTGGCTGCATCATCAACATAAAGCGGCGGCTCGGAAACAGTGATGGTAAAACCCTGATCGGTGTCAGGTGCTTGGCCGTTGCTGGCTTTAACTTCAACGTCGAAATCACCCGGAGCACCAGGAGTCCACTCAATTAGTCCGGTGTTGGGATCAATTGTCATTCCGGATGGGTAGGTGGTCAGCGTATATGTCGGTGACGGATAACCGGAGGCATTAACATCATAGCTGTAAAGCTCGCCTACTGTGGCTATGGTAACCGGTATTGATGTAATCACCGGGGGTGTCATTGCTGGCGGGACTGTTAGCCCCCTGATGCAAACATTGGCATTTGGAAAGGTATCTGTAATATCGGCAAAAGTCGAACCGGTTGAGCTTACATAACTTTCCCCTGCATGGGCAGTGGCCCCTGAGGAGTAGTCGGCAAAGTAATCCTCTGTCGGAATGGGGAAGCCGTACCCCGTTGTTGTGAACTTGACGACAATTGAGAAATCATCACCGTTCGTCAGGCTAATTACGGAAGGCAGCGAAATCGTGTAGTAGCCTAAATTGACAAGTGTGCCGGAAGTAGAACCCAGCAGGTTGGAAAATGTGCTGCCGTCGAAGTCATCGTAAACGTAGATTTCGTAAGAGACATTGTCATCGACAGCGTACAGACCAACGGCCTGGAGGCCTTCATCTGCTGTGGTGGTGAAAATGTTGGCAGCCCAGGCCGTCGGAGAATCATATCCGGATTGGATTGTCCATCCCAACGGGTCGTATTGATAGTTGGTAGTGTAAGCTGAAATAGGTACGGCGTCACAAAAGGCCACGCCGTACAGCACAGCCTTGGTGTCGTAGTAAGAAATCCAGAAATATCCGTTGTCTCCCCAAACGGTTCCCCAACTGTTTTTAATGAGCCACGCACCGTTACCCGGTGCTCCTGTCACAACCTTCTCATCGTCCCAGCCGACAACTGTCACAGCATGGTTGGCATTATCGCTGCCGCTATAGTAATACGTGTACTCCGATGAGTTGTAAGAGCCGGATTCATATCGCAGGGTTACGTACAGTGCCCCGTAGGTCATAAGTGCGTCCTTGATGTCGCTGTCCGTGAAAAACCACAACACGTTTTTCAGGTACTTTTGAGTTGGCCCGCCCGGAGAAGGACGGTCGTCCCAGTCGTGATACGGGTCGTCCGATTCATCCACAGGACCGGACCAGCGAGCAAGGTAAGCTGTGCTCATATCCGCATTGCCTCCCTCGCAAGGACCCCAGTCAAAATCGTGGTAGTTCTTCATGTGGTTTTCGGAAAAGTCCCAGCTCTGTGACTCATTTCTCCGCAGCCAGCTCTCCAGCGAGCCGTAAGAGCCGAAGCTCCAGCACGAGCCGCAATCGCCCTGATCCCTGACGCCGGTAACATCTCCAGATGACCTCAGGTCATAACTAACCGGCGTACTGAGCGCTTGTAGAGCCGTTTCTGTCTGAGATTCCAAATGAGACCTGTCAATCGGCGAAGGAATATAACCCAGTGCGTAACCTTCCTCATTATACGTTTCAACGCCGAATGTTTCCATTTGGCTCTGCCAAGCGACGAACACTGGATTGACAGGTGCAGCACTCAACGGGGGCGGTTGAATAGGCGGCTGTGCCAGTGCTGCCTGAACTAACAGTGCAACACAGAAGCTGCTGATAATCAGATCCAAGCTTGATGTCGAAAGATATCTCTTGAATGCGCTTTCTTGTGGCATCGCGATAACCTTATCGAAAATTCCGCATCGTGAAAATCTAAGTATTTCTACTCTTCTTAATATACATCGTTATTTTTCGATGGAATGCTATTGTTTGCCTAGACCTTTCTTAAGTGAGCCCGTAAATAGCCCTTTCTCCCATTGACGCCTCTGCCACGTTTGGATTGTATGCCTACCAAACTTTTTCCGGGGGCAAAGCTTGAGAGGAAGCGCAAGAAGCCTTCTCACCATTCCTTCATTATAGCAGTATTACAACCACTTATTATGTCAAGGTTTAGACAATTTGTCAAGGAAATTATAGGACCTTTTGAGGCTTTTTCCAGTAATATGGGGGAATACGGAAAAGCAGATTATTTTAGCCTAAATCTGAGTGGTTGAATCAATGTAAGATGCTCTGCTGCAGCAAGAGGTAGTCGACATTTCCGGAATATGTGAAGATCGTGAGAGCTTTTTTGAAGGAACTTTTCTTAAACTTGCCTGTCTGCCGAGTTGTAAAACCATAACAGACACAGGCCATCGGCGGCTGTCAAGTAAACTTTGTAAGTGTTTGACGTGCAATGGTTTAGAAGAAGCGGGCGAAGGGATTCGAACCCTCGACTTTCAGCTTGGGAAGCTGACATTCTACCGCTGAATTACGCCCGCAATAATCTATCTTAACGTATTTATAGTATAAGAATTAGCGTGTGGTGTCAAGTTTTCACTTTTTGATTGGCCCTTCATATCGGCCTGGGTTTAAGCCGGCGCCCGGCCTGATGAAACAGGCGGTTTTATTATCGGACATCACTGTCCGCTCGGCGGCGGCCTGAGACTGGGACATAATTGTCAGACAGCACGGGAAAACGCCTGTCATTCGTGTCGAAGGGCAACTATAGGGTCAACTTTGGCGGCACGTATGGCAGGATATAATCCGAAAATAATTCCGACACCCAGGCTGATGACCAGGGGTAACATAATGCTGGATGGTGTAATGACCGTGGGCATACCGGCAAAATATGTTATCAGCACGGGCATAAGGACCCCTAACCCAATTCCAATCAGCCCCCCAACGGTGGAAAGCACCACGGTTTCAATAAGGAATTGAATGATTATTTGTCTTCTCTTGGCCCCGATTGCACGCCTGATTCCGATTTCACGAGTTCGTTCTGTTACTGAAGCCAGCATGATGTTCATAATTCCGATTCCGCCCACAAGCAAACTAATGCATGCAATCGAGCCCAGGACAACATTGAAAATTCGCTTGGTCTCTTCGGCTTGTTTTAGTAATGCCAGGGGAACGGTGACAAGATAATCTTTTTTCTTGTGGAAGCGTTTGACCATTTCTTCAATTCCTGAGGCGGTCGATTCGACATTTTCCCTTTCATCGACCTGGACAATAATCTGGTGCAACTCGACCCGTTCCCGTTCGTGTGAGCCGGAGGTCATTCTGGTCACTACATCGCCGAAATAGGTACGCGCCACGTCGATGGGTATATAAGCATCGACCTGCTGGTCGGGTATCTGAATGTTGCCAGCCAGCCCCATTTCGCTCTTTACAATGCCAATAATTTCAAAATAGTCCCCGCCTATGCGAAGGGGCTGGCCTATAGTGTGCTGAGTGGCCAGAAGTTTTCGTGCACCGAATTCCGTAAGAACTGCTACAGCAGCCCTGTTTTCTTCATCGGAACTTAACAGTACCCGCCCCGCAATTACAGGCCTTTTCACCAAATCAAACCATACAGTAGTGGTCCCCACAACACGCAATTCAAGTGCTCTGGTTCCAAGACGCCCCTCTTTACGCATAAGTTTTACAGGAGCTGTTTCTTTTATATTATCAAAGGTTTCAGCTATCCTGCGGTGGTCTTCGTATGTCAGACCGTAGATACTCATGTGGGAATGGGTCGTACTCATAGCCTCTTCTTCCGCGGATTTGACTGATGATATAATTATATTGTTGCTGCCGAGCTTTCTAATCTGTTCAAGGGCCTCTTTACTGGCACCTTCGCCAACCGATAACATCGCAACAACGCTTCCGACACCGAAGACCACTCCCAGCATTGTCAGGAACGACCGCAGTTTATGCAGCAGAAGGTTCTCAATACCCAACAAGATGTTTCGTACAAACCTATTCTGTTTCATCGCTGTCTCCGTCAATTCTATCAACCATGCCGTCAAGCATGTGCAGCCGCTGTTTTGCATACGCGGCTATATTAGATTCGTGGGTGACCATGATTATTGTTTTGCCCTGGCCGTTAAGTTTGCTCAGCAGTTCCAGGATTTGTTCGCCTGTGGCGGTGTCAAGATTTCCCGTCGGCTCGTCGGCAAAAAGTACCTGCGGGTCATTGGCAAGCGCTCTTGCGACGGCAACCCGCTGCATCTGTCCGCCGGAAAGTTCCGTAGGCCGGTGCTTGAGCCTGCCTTCAAGACCTACCTGCAGGGCAAGTTCCGTGGCACGTTCGGCGCTGTGAGCCGCGTCCCATCCGAGATAGTATAGCGGCAATTCGATGTTTCTCTGCACGGTCAACTGGGGTATGAGGTTAAAGCTCTGGAAAATAAAACCCAGATGCCGCAGCCGCAGTTCACTCAGGGAATCGTCGTCCACAGTACTTACGTCCTGACCTTCGAGAATGTAACGTCCCGTGGTTAAACGGTCAAGACAGCCAAGAATATTCATCATGGTACTTTTTCCGGAGCCGCTGGGGCCCATGATTGCCCAAAAGCTGCCGCGCTTAAAAGAGAGCGTTACTCCTGCCAGGGCGTTGACCTGCTGGTTTCCCATCTGGTAAATTTTATGCGCGTTTTCAAGCCGGATTATATCGGCGTCAGGACTTGCCAACGATTGATTATTCATCCTTTGCACCCCGTCTGCTGTCACCTCGTTGCTCTCCGGCTTGGGGCCTTTGTCTTTCTTCAGGCGACATATTCATCGGTCTTTCGCGCATTTTTTCTCTTTCCTCGGGCGACATACTTTCAAGTCTTTGTCGCATTGCTTCTCTTTCTTCAGGCGACATATTCCTGAATCTTTCACGCCTTCTATCTGTCTGTTCGGCGGGATTAGCCTGGTCCCATGATTTTTGCGTGGCGGCCTGTTCCATAGATTCACCTTCAAACATTTTTTCCTCGACAGGAGTCCTTTCGGCCAGCTCAATACCTGCATAAGGTTCAACGCCGGCGGACTTTAACGGCGGCGTCAGCGACACAATCTCGCCCTCCTTAAGGCCGCTTATGATTCGTATCATTCTATTGTTGTCCAGGCCTATTTCAACTTTACGAGGTTCCAGCATTTTACCATTCGAAACATAAACGGTGGTTTCTCCCCCCACCCGAAGCACCGCCTGAACGGGCACATATACGGCATCGTCGTATCGTTCTATTATGATTTCCGCCTGGCAGCTCATCCCCGTGCGAAGACTGTCATCGTTGTTATCCAGATAAATGTCCGTGTTATAAACCTTCAGGTCCGGATTCATCCACATACTCTGGGCATCCGGCAGCGGCGCAATATGAGCGACCTTGCCGTAGAATTTTTTTCCCGGCAGTGCATCAACAGTTATTATGGCCGGCAGACCGGGCCGGATTCTTTGCAGACTGGACTCGTGAATATCCACTTCGGCCTTGGCCGAAGCAGCGGTGGGAAGATATATCAATTCCTGGCGCTCCCTGACTTCCTGGCCCTCATCCAAAGGCTGTATGTTACCGCGAAAACCGCCTCTTTCGGCGCTGGTGGCATAAATGACTAAGCCGTCCACAGGTGCGTATATCTTGGCCTTTTGAATCTGGTCTTCTATTTTTGTAAGCTTGTCTTCCTGTCGCCGGTATTCGGCCTGTTTGGCTTTAAGGTCGGCTTCTGCCTGTATTACATTCGCTTTAGCTTTGCGTGTTGTCCGTTCCAGGGCCATTTCCGCCTGATGTACATCGCTTTCGAGCTGGGCTAAATTTCTCCTGTAAGTGAAATCCTTCAGCAAAGCGAGGTTGCTTTCCGCCAGCTTTACATCCAGATCCCTTTTTTGTTGATTCAATTGGTCGGCCTGCAGTTCGGTCTGTGAAATATATTTTTCACCGAAGAGTGTCTTGGACCACTTTAATGTTTCCTCGGCACGGGCAAGTTCCTCCCTCGCAAGCGTTATTTTTCCCTCAGCCTCTCTGAGTTGATTCGGATATTCGCCCTCGAGATACTTTTGCAAATCCTGTTTGGCAAATTCCAGAGTTAAATGGGCCTTATCTTTATCACTTTCAGCCTGGTTTTCCACCACGGCAAAATTCTCGTTGGCATCGATGTAGGAGGCCTCGGCGTTTTGTACCCGTATCTCCTGGTCAATTCTGTTATCCAGCAGTGAACTGACATCCAGTTCGACCAGCAGGTCGCCTTTTTTAACCCTTGTGCCTTCAGGTACAAGCGTAATAATAGATGTTCTTCCTTCAACCTCGTTTTTTAGAATCACCTGGTCCCTGGGTTTGATAGTACCTGATTCGGTCACACTGATTGCAAGAGGCCCGCGTATGACAGCAAATGTCGCTGCCTGCTGTGCGAATTCGTCATCGGTTCTGAATTTACCGAACCACAGGATGACGGTGCCGGCGACCACTGCTGAAATAACAAGTACAGCTGTTGCAAAGTATTTACTCTTGATAAAACCGAATTTCACTTTTTTTTCCGACATACTTTAGATTCCCTCTGGCTTATACTCCTGCCATAACCCTTTTTCATCAACCTTCAGCAGCCCGGTATCGCGCTGAAACTGTAGTTCGGCTACCCTGTAATCGACCACAGCCTTTGTTAATCCGTTCTGTGCCGAAAGCAGCGCCTCCTGAGCTTCCAGCAAATCACGCATCTGCGCCCTGCCTGCTTCAAGAAACATATTGACACTTTTAACGCGCTTCTGGGCCACATATACGGCTTTTGCCTGAATATACAGGCTTTCTCGTGCCTGCAGCAAATCACGAAGCTCGTTGACAACGGCAAGCTTGATTCTATCCTCCAGTATTTGCACGTCCCGTACGGCCTGTTCGAGGTTAATAAAACTGTTGCGGTAAATGTTGCGTTCTTTGGTCCTTTCGAACGGCAGGTCCAGCGTTAAAATCGACGAAAACTTTGCCTTGTCTGCGCGAAATTGTGCATCGTCCAAATCCGCACTGGTTATTGTCCTTCTTTCGGCGCCGGTCTGGGCAGAGCCGAAGAAAGTAAGCTCGGCGCCTAATGCGTCTGCCGCTACAACCACTGCCCTTTGTCCGTCATAGACCCGGCCCTGGGCAACACGCAAATCCAGACGATTATCAAGGGCCAGCCGCAATGCCGCCGATTCGTCTATTTCCAGCGGCCCTGCGTTCTCACGACCCGGCTGGACCAGTTCGATAGGTGCATCAGCCGGCGGAGTTTCCCCCCCAGCCTTTAATTCTTCCTGGTCGGCTATCTCTTTCATAATCTTTGCTGTTGGTGCAACCAGCTTTTCCAACTCGGCTCTATCCAGCTCAAGTACCGCATCCGGCGGCAGTCCCAGCACGCTCTTGAATGAATCCAGGCCTTTTTTGTATGATTCGCCGGCCCGTATCCACCGTTCTCTTGCCCTTAATTCGTTCTGCTGTGCCTGGTCAACCTCAATTTCTCTCATTTTGCCGGCGTCAGCCAGCCTGCGGCTGCGACGGCTGGAGGCGATTACAAGGCGGTAATTCTCCTGGCTGTTTTTTACTTCATCAAGCTGGTTCAAAACCGTCAAATATCTGGCGGCAACATCCACGGCAAAGGTCTTCTTGAACCGCTCGAATCCGTAAATTGCATAAACAACGTCTCTTTCAGCCTGTGTCAGCGGTTCTGTAACAATATGTCTGCCCGAACCCCTTAGCAAAGGTATCGAAATTGTTGCATCGCCGGCAATACCCAGCGACGAAGCGCCTCCTGCGGTCATTAGTTTTGCCAGGTCCATTGCGAGGGCGGCGGTTATTTCGGCTCCGCTGAGAAGTTTCCTGCTGATACCGATTTGGCCGCTGTTTACCGTGCCGCGGACGGCCCTGTCGCCGGTGGTATCGCTGCTGAGAAGGTTTTCCACCTGGCCGGCAAAGATGTTCCGAAATTCATTACGCTCCAGGTCAAGAGCCAGTGCTGTCTTAAATACGTCTTCTTTCTGTGTCTGATAATCAAAACTGTTGGCGGCACCTACTTCCAGTGCCTGCACAAGCGAGAATTTGAGTAATTTGTCTTTTTCGAGAAGTAAAATCGGGTCAAGTGACGGCTCGGCCTGCGGGTAATCTGGTTCAGGCCAGTGTTCGATGGGAGGCAGGCGGTCGCTTCCCAGCGAAGCCTCGGCGGTATATGGCAGGTCCTGTTGTAATAACAGCCTGCGTCGAAGCGTATCGCTTGGCCGTTCGATATTAATCTGCTGTGATTTACCTAACACCTGTCCGGTCTTTTCCCGTATTATGCCTTTGGCTGTCTTATCGGCGTTAAGCCGATATTTGGTAGGCGATTGACATCCCATTTCAGTAAATAATGCTAAAAACACCAAACAAAACACCGCCAAAAACCTGCTGCCGGGGACCTGCCGGGCAGATACCATGCCGGTGTCCGTGGCGACAACGTACTTGTTTGGGTCTGTCTTCATAAAACAGGTATTACACGATACTCAAAAAGACAACTTATTTTACAGCCGGCTGTAGCAGGCACAGCCTGTCGGCCGGCACACTTACTCCATTCAGAAACAGGTTTACCAATAGTTCATCACTTTTCAAATTGTCGGGTATGCTGCCGAGGTCTCTTGCCCGGGTTCGCAGCATTCCCAGCAGAAGAGTTGCTAAAACTTCGGCTGGGACATCAGACCTGACCGCTGCCTCTGCAATACCATCCGAAAGTATATCGGCCAGGGCGTTGACAAGCATTTTGCGTTTAGCCAGCCATCGCTGCCGAACTTTGCCCCTGCGCAAATAAACCAGCCCCGCCTCGTTCTGCATCATTTGCAGCAGTTGTCGCCTGCTGGCGAAGAACTTACTGACCTGCCCACAGGCATTCAGCAGTTCCTCGGAAAATGAACTGTTGTGTTGGACTTTCTGCTTCAATAGTTCACAAAGTTCGTTGAAGCCGGAAGTAGCCACCTCGAAGAATAAATCGTCCTTGTCCTTGAAGTAATGGTAAATTGTACCCTTGCCGACCCCAGCGGCCTCGGCAATTTCGTCCAGCGTAATTTCATGGAATCGCCGGTTGGCGGCTAATTTTTCAACCACCCGCATAATCTGTTTTCGTTTCTGGTTACGAACCATTGTTCGTTTTCCTAAAAATACGGAATTGAGCCCTTGCCGGATGCAGCCAGCCCCTCCTTAGACAGAACTGACCAGTCAGTACTATTATAGACGTACCCAGGGCAGTTTTATTGCATTTTTCGGAAAAATCGGCAGGTTGCTGAAAAAAAGCCTGCTTTAATACAAAAAAACCTTGTTTTTTTGCGGTATTTGACCAGAAAAACGCTCAAAAGGCATAATGGCAGACCGGTTTTTGCTCATACATCAGGTTCGCCCTGAGTGTGCTCTAAGGCCTCGGCGAAACGGTTGAGGTTTTGACCGGCCTGGTCATACTTGTTAAAAGTGTTGCGGATGTGGCTGCCGAGGGTATCCCAGCTTGAGACAAACTGGGCGAAATCGGCGTTGAGCTTTTTGAGGTTCTGGCGTATTTCGGCTGCCTGTTTTTCTATCTGCAGGCCGTGCAAACCCATAACCACCGTCATAAGGTAGGCATACAGAAGGTTCGGAGACACCGGTATGACCTTTTTATCCAGCGCTATGTCTAAAACGTCCCTTTCCTGTTCGGTGTACCTTACTATCGTTTCATAGTAAACGTTCTCAGCAGGAATGTACATTATTGCAAAATCCAGCGTACCCTCGGCGGGCCTGATATAACTGGAGGCAATTGTATCAATATGGGCGGTTACATCCTTTAGAAACTGTTTGCGAAGCGATGCTTTTTCCTGGTCGGTCGTGCCTTGGGCAACTCGTTCGAAGCTCGGCAGGGGAAACTTTGCATCAATGGGCACGGAGAAATCGTCAAGCTGCACGAGGGCATCGACTATTTTTCCGTCGCTGAAGGCATACTGTAATTTGTAAGTGGCGACAGGCAGGATTTGCGACAACAAATTCTCCAGCGAACGTTCGCCCATCTGGCCTCTAAGTTTGGGCGAGCTTAAGATGTCCTGCAATCTTCTTACCTCGCCTGCAAGCTGGAGCATTTGCTTGTTTGTTCCGTGCAGTTCCCCAATCCGGGCATTGAGCTGGGCAAGCAGGTGCTGGCTGGACTGCAAGTTCTGCGTCATACCGACCTGGCTGGTGTGTAAAGAGCTTTGCAGGTGTTCGCAGGTTTGAGCCTGGGCGGCCTTAAGGGCGTCGAGCTGCTGCTGGAGGAGGTTTATACTGCTGGTTTGGCCTGTCAGCTGATTTCGACCGGCAGAGTATGCTGTAATCAGCCATATCAGAAGACCCATTGCGCATATAACCAGAACCAGAACAACAACTACCAGGATAAGCTGCATTTTCTCTCCCGTGAAAAAACAGTTATAGATTGTCCGCCAGGCCAGGTCAGAACAGTTGCTATTTTACCCTTTGTTTTTATTATATAAAGCCAATTATGCCCAATTACCACCTGGTTATTTTGAAAAGACCGTATCTGGAATCGATACTGGCACATACAAAGCGTATTGAGTCACGCTTCAGCCATAGGCGCGGGAGCTTTTTTGGGCAAATATCAGCTGGGGACAAATTATTTTTGAAAATAAGTGGGGGGCCGGTTTGTGCCGTGGCAACCGCCGGGTCGGTGAGAAATTTTACAAACCTTACGCCGGACCGAATACTCCAGCTGAAAAACACATACAACCACCTTATATGTGCCGAAAATGACTACTGGCAGTCCAAAACCGACTGCAGGTTTGGTGTTTTGGTCTGGTTGAATGATGTTCGCAGGATTGAGCCGCTACAGATTGACAAGAGGGATTGGCGAGCATGGGTGGTGCTGACGAAGAAAAAAGACTTTGGGCTGCTGCGGTACTTTTAGCGGCTGCGGAGGTTTTTACTGCCAGTCTGCGGGGTAATAAATCAATTCGAGGGCGATTTTGAATTTTCGGCAAAGTCCTTCTACCAGCGCCTCGGTTCTTTTTATTTGCAGGTCGGTCGGAGGTGAGTTTCGGCCGTCGGCAATAACGCATATACGGATGGTTCGGATGCTGCCGTACCAGGTTCGGCCGGGCATAATGGACCATTGTTTCTGCCACTTTTCCGTCGGCAGGATTTGCCCATCGCTGCCTCCGAGGCTGTTACAGATAACAAAATGGCAGTTAATATCCTGCGGCCCTGCAAGTCCGTTCAGCGATGCCAATTGTTCGATATTACCGGCCTTTGTGCCGCTGTAGTGGATTTCTATACTGCTCCAGCGCTCACGGGATTGAGCTGCTTTCGAAGAAATGGCTGTTTCTACGGGGTCGAGGCGATAATAGCTTGAAAGGCAGAACGGTCCGGCAGCGGGAGGATTATTCCCCAGAGCCATCAAGACAATTGCGCCGCCTGTCATGGCAATTAACAAAGCGGCTAACACTTTCGCCACCCGTGGCCGGTTTGCAGTGTTTTCGTCCATGAAAAACCCGTTCCAGGATTCACAGGTGCCTGTATTTTTACGGCACGACAGTGATTTTTTTATAAAACAAACATCGGTATTTGGCAACAAATTACTTCAATTTTTGCAGAAGATTCTTTAATCTATCTGGGGAACCAGCTTTCTGTCGGCAGCCAGGGCACAGGTTTTTTCCCCAAATAGCTGCAAAGCTGTAAGTTTGATGAACCGATAAGATACGAGTGGGTAATGTAGTGTTGGACACGGGCTAAAAGATTTGTGTGATGGTAGGAGTGAAAAAAATGGCGGCAGAGTTTCGTTCGCTATCGGATGCAGAGATACAAAAGTTGGCCGATCAGGGGTGCGTCTGTTCGGACTGGAGCAGGGTCCAGGTCAATGACGGTTTTAACGCTGCACGTGTAAGAAATACGCAGTTTTCCGGCTGCGTGAAGTTGGGCACGTTTGACAGGGAATTGACTTTTGCCGGCGGGATTAAGAGGGCGACGGGAATAAGTAATGCCAACATTCACAACTGCCGAATCGGGAACAATGTGTTTATAAATAATGTCAGAAACTATTTAGCAAATTACATCATCGAAGATGACGTTATTATTGAGAATGTGGACTTTGTGGCCGTTGATGGCGAAAGCTCGTTCGGCAACGGAATCGAAGTAGCGGTGCTTAATGAAGCAGGGGGGAGGGAAATACCCATATATGACCAGCTTTCGGCACAGAGCGCTTATGTAATCGCGTTCTACCGGCATCGTCCAATCGTGATTGACAGGTTCAGAAAAATGATAGCTGAGTATGCCGCTTCTGTTACAAACACAATGGGGCTGATAGGGCAAGGCGCTGCAATTGTAAATTGCCGGTTTATAAAGAACGTAAAAATCGGGCCAAAAACCGTAATTGAAGCAGCACAAAGACTGGAGAACGGTTCCATCAACAGCTGCACTGAAGACCCAGTTTACATCGGGGCCGGTGTGGACGCCAAAGATTTCATCGTACAAAGCGGCGCCAGAATTACCGAAGGCACCATCTTATGCAAGTGCCTTGTCGGACAGGCATGCAGGCTGGAAAAGCAGTATTCTGCCGAGCAGTCCGTGTTCTTTGCAAACTGTGTGGGGCACCATGGTGAAGCATGCGCGATATTCGCCGGGCCCTATACCGTTACGCACCACAAATCCACGCTGTTGATAGCCGGTTTATTCTCGTTCCTGAACGCCGGAAGCGGGTCGAATCAGAGCAATCACCTTTATAAACTGGGGCCAAATCACCAGGGCATCGTAGAGAGGGGTTCCAAGACCACCAGCGATTCATATATACTCTGGCCGGCAAAGGTCGGAGCCTTTACGCTGGTGATGGGAAGACATTACAGGCACTCCGATACATCGGACCTGCCGTTCTCATACCTGATAGAACACGAGGATGAAAGCGTACTTGTGCCGGGGATTAATTTGCGAAGTGTCGGTACTATAAGGGATGCCAGAAAGTGGCCCAAACGGGACAACCGCAAAGACCCTCAGAAGCTGGATTACATTAATTTTAAGCTGCTTAATCCATACACGGTGCAAAAGATGCTCAAAGGCTGTGATGTGCTCAGCCAACTGAAGGCAACTTCAGGGCAAACCTGTGAATACTTCACTTATAACAACGTCAGAATCAAGAGGTCGTCTCTGGACAAGGGTATGGATTTTTACCAAATGGCTGCTGTTAAATTCCTGGGTAATTGTCTTATTAAGCGATTGGCAAATACGCAGTTTGCCGGCCTTGAAGAACTTCGTGCGGCCTTGTTGCCGGACACCGACGTTGGCAAGGGCAAATGGGTGGATTTGGGCGGGATGCTCGTGCCGGCAGAAGTTGTTGAAGGCATGCTTGACCGGATTGAAAAGGGCGATATAAGCACCCTGGAGCAGGCGAGGGCAAGTTTTGAGGCTATGCACGAGAGATACGACCAGTACGAATGGACGTGGGCAGCGGGTATTTTGGAGCAAATCAGCGGCAAGAGCTTCAAAACCGTAACTGCCGACGACATTGCAGAACTGACAACCAGATGGAAAGACGCTGTGCTAAGACTCGACCGTATGCTCTATGACGATGCCAGGAAAGAGTTTGCCGCTACCGCTCAAATTGGATACGGTCTGGATGGGGATGAAGATGTAAAACGCAGTGACTTCGAACATGTTCGGGGAACATTCGAACAAAACAGTTTTGTTATTGAGATTCAGGAACATATGGCTGCCAAGACAAAGCTGGCTGACGAGGTTATCGGTCGATTGAAAAACATACATTAAGATACGCCGGCTGGCTGGAGCCGATAGACCGGTGGCTGAGAATCCAAATCGCGGTCCTGGCCGATATGGGGCTGCTGGGTATCTTTCGGCTGGACTATCGGCGCAGTTTCAGCGGGCCAAAAGAAACAAACTCCAATAACCGCTGCCGTAACAAAAACTGTAACTGCCGCTGTTTTAAGCCGGAATTTGTTCATAATTGTTACAACCTTTCTTTTTTACGGCCGGCTCGATACCACTGTTGACTTGCAAGGCCTCCAGCCGGCATTCAGAGTGCTAATTTTGTTTATCAGCCGTAACATCGAGCTTTACTTTTGCATGAACCAGGCTGCCATTCGAAGGAAAAACCACATGCAGATTATTGTCTTTATCAAATTCAGCACAGATATACCTGGTAGAAATAATTCCCGGCAGTATATCAATCCCGGTCATAATAAAATTGTCCTTGCCCCATTTATCATCTTTTTTTGTTTTACAGACAAGATTGCCATCGTGGTCAATCCACAGAACATGCACATTGCCCAAAGAATCAACTTTTACCAAAGGCATAAATCCATTGCCGATTTTCTCGATATCACCAAAGGAGTCACCACTGTACTGCCAATAATACACGTCCGGCTTGATATCTTTTATATTATCATCCCGCGATCCGTAATTGCTTATTGTAACCCACGAGAAAACAACAAAAATATCATCATTTAGGTTATCTATTGATAACGAGCCGTAGCCAAAATGGGTGTCTGTGTTCTTATCAGTTCTGGGGGTATTTTCGTAGATACTATGTTTTCTCGTGGTTTTTTTCTTTTTAAGGTCATAATCAGCATAGTGCAGAATAACAGGTTTGTTCCACGCGAATCCTGGTGCTGATCGAGGTTCTACCGGGCCCCTGAAGCCTAAGAAGTGAATCGAATCTTTGCCCTTTATTGCTTCTTTAATAGTAAAAGTCTCATCTATTTTGCCGCCGTAACGCAGCTTCCGGGGTTCCAGCATCTGGTTGTCCCGTATTTCGGCCAAAGCGGGTTTGCGATAAGTAATACCATGTCCACCCGATAAAAAATGTTCAGCTAAGTCAAGAGGATTAGCCGGGAATTTTACATACCTGCCTAAATAATAGTATGAACTATCGCCGTCTGAAACAGGAATTACTCTGCTCTGATAGGATATTATGTTATGTGCAATACCCTTGATTTTTATAGGCTTGACTTTTATACGGCTTACAAATTTAATATCCTTCTGGATATTATAAATGTCAACGTCCTCATCTTTCCGAAAGGCCAGATACAATTGGCCGTCTTTTATAAATCCGTTCAAACATATCCCATATTTGTCTATTACCTGCCAATTATTATTCGTACAGAGAAAATAATTGCCATAACGATTCTCCCCATAAACGGCTATCGCAACAAAAATATTGCTGTCGTCATCGATAAATAGATTTATCGAATGTAGGTCAGAGCAATTAAACATTTTACTGGAAAGTACTTTTCTTTCTAAAATCTGGTCTTTGGCATTTGTATTATTCATAGTTAAACCTATCAAAACCAGAGTCAGTATAGATATTTTTTTACTCATTTCAGACCCCACCATGTGTCAGTATCCCACATTAAATAAAAGATGTTTTCCCATTGTTTGGTCCATTTTTGAGCGGCTTTATATTCCCGGCTCAATTGTTTTAGTGCTTCGTTCTGATAAGGATTATCAGGTTCATCCTCAGCGTCAGCGTGTTCAACTGGGCCGTAACCTTTACCAAGATGGCTGAAATAGTCCTGTCCCATGTGCATTGCTTGTTCGAAAAACTCCACGTTACCCGACCTAAGTGCACAGCCAACCACAAGTTCGGCTTGCTTGAGGGTTAGGAAGTGCGAGCGATAACGGCCCGGGACTCTCCGGTTAATGACAGGAATACGGTGAGTCGGTCTCGTCCACCATTGATTGTCCAATGTTGTATAATCAAAATCGCCTAAACGATAGCCGAAATCACTGTGGCCATGCCATATACTGGGATTGTTCCATATGTCCTTCCACCTTTTATTAGACAATATCTCCTTATCCGAAAGAGTATATGCGTCACTAACACCCGTTTTTCTCAAAGCATATCTAATCCCATCACTCCACAGACCATTTAAGTCTATCCAGTTGACCGGGTCATTTTCGCAGTACAGGTATTTATGCAGGGTCAGCGGCTGTTCAAATTTGCCGTCCACCAAATCCCGGCCGGTAAATCGGCCTATATGCGGGCTGTACTGTCTTGCTCTTAAATAATACTGGTCAATCTCCGAATCAAAGTACTGGCCGGTAAATCTGAAGGAATTGCTGACGGTCTCTGCGAACTCGGCGGCGAAAAGCTCGCCGAAGGGGTCGTAAGTATAATGGTTGGCAAGGTTCCCTTGCGTAACACCGGGTTTTATTATCTGCCGGACGTTACCTAATCGGTCGTGCTGGTAGAAATACCTGTTGGCTGTATGGTCGCCATCGTGCTGGGCGACGATTTGGCTGTTGGCGTAGATATACGTCTTTTTGACAGGATTAACAGGATTGTCAGGATCTATTTCCATAAGTATCACCGGCAAATCTGACACAATATCGACGATATACTTACGTTTGCCGTTTACGCTGGAATCCTTATAGATTCTGTTGCCTAACGGGTCGTATTTCAAGCTGATAGTATCGGTGCCTTTTGTTGCCGACCGCAGCTTATTGTCCCAGTTGTACTCGTA
>DATKWV010000064.1:0-4557 GCA_035529405.1 Sedimentisphaerales bacterium
TTTAACGTTGGTGGCTTTCAGTTTGTTTATCACAGTTGGTTGTCAGTGCAAAAGACCGGTTGCTAAAGCACCGCTGGGGCCGTGTGCTGCGCCGGCTCTGGCAACCACCGAGCAGCGGATGCCCTCCGGTGATGTCAGGGGCAACGTCATAAGCCTTGAAAAAATGGCGCCAACACAGGTCTGGTCAGGGCAGCCGTTTGATTATCAAATCAAGGTGACAAACCTTACCAGCCGGATCCTGCGAAACGTGATGGTTGTTGAGCATATCCCCGAAAATGTCACCATAAACAGCTCCGAGCCGAGGGCCGACAATATGGAAGCCGACCGTATTGACTGGATGCTGGGCACACTGGCGGCCAATGATTCAAAAATGATAAACATCAATGCCATTGCCGAAGGCACGGCTTCTTTTACCAGTTGTGCGGATGTGTCTTATACCAGCCCGGTATGTGCCGAGGTGGCTATTGTCGAGGCGCAGATAAAGCTGACAAAGACCGCGCCCGCCGAGGCCTTGATTTGTGACCGCATACCTGTGGAGTATGTCGTGACCAATACCGGCAGCGGTTACGCCTGTGACATTATGATTAAGGACCAGTTGCCCGAAGGGCTTATGACGGCTGAGGGTGCGAATGACCTGACTTTCACGCTTGATTCGCTGGGGCCCGGCCAGTCGCAGGAGTTTACGGCTATGCTCGACAGCAGCAGGAGCGGGGTGTTCGAGAGCAGGGCTGTCGCAAGTTCTGCCGCCGGGGGGGGTCTGGCAGAATCGAATATTACCACAACATCGGTTGTGCAGCCGGTTCTGGCCATCAAGGAAAGCTGTCCGCCCGAGCAGTTTATCGGCAGGAGCCTGACTTATGACATCAGCATCAGCAACAACGGTGACGGCATAGCCCAAAACACTATCATAGAGGTGATGGTGCCCGAGCAGGCTAAATTTGAAAACGCAACAGAAGGCGGCCGGTTTTCCACTGCTTCGCCGGGGAAGGTTACGTGGGATATAGGTATGCTCGAACCGGGCAAGAGTGTTAACGTGGCCATGACGCTGGGTTGTGATATGGCCGGTGCGCTGACTTCCGAGGCGATGGTCAAGGCCTACTGTGCCGAAGCTGTCTCGGCCTCTTGCAGCACCACGCTTGCCGGTGTTCCCGCTATTCTGCTGGAGGTGGTTGATGTTGCCGACCCAATCGAACTGGGGCAGGACGAAACCTATGTTATTACCGTAACAAATCAGGGTACGGCAGCGGATACCAACATACGGCTTACCTGCATGCTCGAAAGCGGGATGGAGTACGTATCATGCAGCGGACCGACTGCTGGTTCGTTGGTGGAGAATGCGGTAATCTTTGCTCCGCTGGCTTCGATACCACCCAAGGCCCAGGTCAGTTGGCGCGTTACCGTCAAGGCTGTCAGCAGCGGGGACATGCGATTCAAGGCAGTGATGAATAGCGACCAGCTGGAACGCTCCGTAGAGGAAACAGAGGCCACCAGGTTCTATAAGTGATTTTCGATTTGTGTCGGCCTTGTGACTTAAGGTTGCGCGGCAGCGCTTGGGCAGCATCTGTGTTTTTGGGCTATACCGCTCGGATGAGTTTGTGAATGCGTTAACAACAAGGTGTTGCTCAATGATACGTATGCGCAAAGCCTGCCCGAAAGCCCTATAGACACACGGGGCCTGTGTTTTGCAAGTACTTTGACCTAAAGAGGTTACAAAGCCTTTCTTCCACTGCCCGGGTGATGCTGTACTCATTTGAAACTTTTTTTTCCGCGATATAGCCCGGCCTGTTTCTTTTTTCCCCTCGCAAATTTTTTCTTGTGACACTGTTGTTTTTACGAAATTGCTTTGTTATGTTATCGGCACTGCCCAGGGTGCAGGAGGACAAGCATTAGTTAAAGCATGAGAATATCCGTTAGCGGGGTATTGCTGGGGGCGTTGTTGTTTTGCAGCGTATGCCGGGCCGAAGGCCTGGTCGGCAAAGCTGCCGAACCGATACATGTACGTCAGTGGATTACCAGAAACCCGCCTTCTGCTGAAGACCTTTCCGGCAGGGTGTATGTGCTGGAATTCTGGGCGACGTGGTGTCATGCCTGCGTGGGCGGTGTCCCCGACCTCATAGCCTTGAACGACAAATACAAGGATAAAGGATTGTATTTGATTGCGCTTTCGGCAGATAAGTCAGCCGATGATGTGACGCCGTTTGTACGCGAGAAGAATATCAATTATCATGTTGCCCTCGATAACGGCACTGCCAACTGGTTCGACGTAAAGGGTTACCCGACGCTGGTGGTTGTCGATCATAAGGGCATGGTCGTGTGGCAGGGTTACACGTGGAACGGCGGTTTTGAGAAAGCGCTCAAAGCCGCGCTGGCGGCGGCGCCGCCTCCGCTTCTGGTGGATGTTGAACTGGGGCCGTTCGAACATCTCAAAAAACCGCTGTTCGGCGGTGACGGCTTTGCCGAGGCGTATAATCAAATCAAAGCCGGCGCAAACGGCAATGGTAACAGTACAAAAACGCGCGCTGCCGCAAAGAACATAGTCGGAACGATTGACAAAAGAATTGCCCGCCAGATAGAAAGGGCCGACCTGTTGTGTGCCGCCGACCCCGTCAGCGCGTATTACCGGTATGCCGATATAGTCTCGAAGTATGACGGCATCGAGGCCGTTGAGCCTGCCCGGGCGGCTTGCCTGCGGTTAAAAAACGGCAAGTCACTCAGGGACAAGCTGCTTATAGCCGAAATGGGGGATAAAAATATTTCACCCGCCGGGCGTTGACTTCAGGGCGGATTTCCCGGATAAAATAAACTGTTGTGGGGTTGTCGGTTTTGGCTATAATGGCGGGGTATGAAAAAGTCCCTTGCACATTTGCCGGAACACAAACGCCAGGAACTTAAGCTGGTTGTTCAAATCATCCGCCGGCAGTTCCCCTCGGCGCAGATGATTATTCTCTTCGGCTCCTATGCCCGCGATGAATGGGTCGAAGAGTCGTACACCGAAGGCCATATCACTTACGAATATGTATCCGATTACGATATTCTCGTGCTGACCGCCACCAAGAAAACCGGAGAAAATCAAAGCAAACAAAGCACAGTCGATAACCTGATTATCGAGCGTAAGGCCATAAAGACGCCGGTAAGCGTTATCTATCACAGCATAGGGCAGGTAAACTATATGCTGAAGGAAGGCAGGTACTTCTTCAGTGATATCAAAAAAGAAGGCATACTACTCTACGATTCCGGCAAGTCGAAGCTTGAAAGAATATGCAAGCCAAGCCCTGCCAAGAGAAAACAAATCGCACAAGAAGATTTTCAACAATGGTTCACCAGCGCAAAAGACTTTTATACCTCTTATGAATTTAATTTGAAACGGCGTAAGTATAAGTTGGCTGCGTTCTTACTTCATCAGGCAGTTGAGCGTTTTTACAGTACGGTTCTTTTGGTCTTTACCGGCTACAAGGGCAAGCGGCACAACATTGAGAAGTTAGGCCGGCAGGCGTCCGGCTGCGATGCAGCGTTTTTGAAGGTCTTTCCGCGAGCGACAGCCGAGCAGGACGAGATGTTCAAGCTGCTGAAGAAGGCCTACATTGACGCCCGCTATAACAAGGATTACAAGATTACAAAGCGGCAGTTGGAATATTTAGCGGAAAGAGTAAAGGTACTGCAAAGATTAACGAACAAGGTTTGCAACGAGAAGATAACAAGTTTCGTATGAAACTTGTTATCCTGAGCAAAGTCGAAGGATAGAAAGCTTTATATAACCACAAATTTGTCACAATTCCTTCAGGGTAAGGATATGTAAACAGGCCATTTCTGCGCCCAGACGCCATTTTTTGCTCGGGAACTGATTTTTTGGGTCTTATCATTGGAAAAATTCTTGCATCGGGCTGTTTTAGTCGATACTCTAAATAAGATGAGAAGCTGAAATAACTGCCTTTTTTGCGAAAAATGTGTAAAAAAAGCTATAAAATCATAGGCAGAATCCAATGTTAGTTGAATTTCGAATAAAAAATTTCTGCTCTTTTCGGGATGAACAGGTGCTCAGTCTGGTTGCCAGTCACCACGATACTGCATTGCCTGCGAACTGCGCTACTGAGGGCAAACTGCTGCTACTAAAAGCTGCGGGAATTTATGGCCCAAATGCTTCTGGAAAAAGCAATTTGATTGCGGCTTTGTCTACAATGCAGGGAATTATTACAAAACCAGCTAAGCCCGGAGAGGAACTACCTGTAACATCCTTTAAGTTAGATGAGGAGTACAACGAAAAACCAAGCTGTTTTGAGGTTAGTTTTTACCATGGGGAAGTCCGTTATCAGTACGGCTTTACTGCAACCAGAGAACGAATTTATGACGAATGGCTTTGTGCATATCCTAAGGGTCGGTTAAGAGACCTGCGACAGACTTGGTTTGAAAGAAAGTTCGATACAAAGACAGGCACAACCAATTATAAGTTCGGCTCTTATCTAAGAGGGGAAAGAGAAAAGTTAAAAGACAGGGCTCTAAATAATGTTTTATTTCTTTCTGCTGGGGCGCAGTGGAATAATAAACAATTAACTACTGTTT
>DATKWV010000065.1:0-18809 GCA_035529405.1 Sedimentisphaerales bacterium
GGCTGCTCGGCGATAATCTCAAGTTCCTTTTGCGGGCAAGCTGCCGCAGCCAGAACCTTACCCGTGCCGCTTTCCATCAACGCCGCCTTTATCGACGAACTGCCGATGTCATATCCCAATAAAAAGGCCATTTGATATTCCTGTTCAAACATGCAAGAGACAGGATATGACTGTTTGGCGCCGCTGCAGAAAGTTTGCTCGAAACCGACAAACCTTAAACAGTATTCATTTAATCCTGCCCGCTCTTGTCAAGGCGTTTCCACCACAGCGGATGATGTTCCTTGGCCCAGCGAAAACTTACATAGCCGGATACTATCACACGCCATGTCCCCGGCTTGGCCACCGTTTCCAGATAACTGTGGACCATAACGAGCATAACAAGCCCCAAACTGCTATATCGGTGGACCTCGTAGATTATTTTATGAATGCCGGGGCCGAAAAGCGGGAACATCCTGCCCAGACCACTGAGCATACACAGAATGCCAAGGACGGCGATAAACCAGAAAAACACCTTTTGGCCGGCGTTGAGTCTGTCAGCGGGAGCATAGCCCCGTTCTCCGAGATAACCTCCGAACTTTTTGACCCACTGCCAGTCGTGGCCCTGGAAGCCGCAGTCCCCGGCCCACCTTAACACAACAAGGGCAAGCGCCACGGCAAAAAGAGGCGCTGCTGCAATGTGTATATACGCCAGCCAGCCGATGATAGCCTCGCCAAAGAATATAACCGACACAAAACCGGTGATACCCAGGGCAAGGAAACTGAAGGTTGCAAGCGCATGAATGAGTTTCTCACACGCACTGAAACGCCGAACGTCGCGTTTCTCTTTCGCAAATTCCGGATGCCGCGGCCCGAATAATACGTAATGGGCGATAATAGCCGCTGCAACAATTAAAATGCCGACGATTGAAACTATCGGGAAAAACCTGTCTAATAAATCGACTATAAACATAATTTTAACTCAAACTGACCGGTTTATGGTTCAAATTTGCCGTAATTGCTTATTGAACAATATCTTCTATAGCACAAAAAAAACAATAAAATAAGCCATCCGCCGCAGGCGGATTCCGCATTTTTGATTTTTGCGTTTTGATTTTTGCATTCTCAAACTGCCCGATTGTGATGGTCAGTTTGAGATTTTAAGTATCCCTGAACCACGACCACCAGTCTGCATGGGCTATAAGCTTTAGCACACATTCCAGGCATTTTAGCCCATACAACAGTATAATAAGACCAACCAAAGCCGAACAGACAAGAACAATAAACGCCAGCAAAGGACGAAACACATAGAGTCTGGCAAATACTTTCATACTATTGACATCCATATGCTGGAAGCGGCTCATTTGCACAACCCTGCCTGCGTGGCTGACAACAGGAGAGTCCAAAGTAACTTTACCGAATAAAAACGGCGCATCCGGCGAATGACAGTCGCCGCAGCCGCCTAAGCCTAAAGACTGCGCTGCAGGCCTGACATTATGCCCGATGGCCCAGCGGTACGGCTGGGCGGCAGGGTGCGGCTCTTCGCTAAGCTTGCCGCCATCAACAGCAAAAAGCATACCGCCGCTTATATAAACCGGTTTGCCTTCGATTGCCGCCGAAGAAGAAAGCAAGCCAAGTACCTCGTTTATTTTTTCTGTATCAATAGCGCCCCGGCCGTCGCCAACCGGCGATTCTGCTGCAAACAACTTGCCGGCGACCTGCTTGAGCAGTTCGATTGAAATCGGCGCCACCTTCTGGTCCTGTATAACGGCCCAGTAGGCAGGCCAAATCAGATTATGCGCACCAATCTTGCCGCTGGAATCTGCGGTAAAGACAGGTGTCTGTATATGGGGCAGGGCATCATCAGCTTTGGCGGCGTTGTAAGTTCCCAGCGCATGCGCGCGGGAAGTCTTAACCATGCGGGTTTGTTGAACGGGTAAACTCCCTGAGTGACATCCGGTACAGCTGATTTTTTCAAAATGCATGGGCGTAAGACCCTTATGGGCCGTTTCAAATCGCGGTGCACCAAGCCGACCCTGCACGTGACAGCCTTCACACGACCAGCTTTCTATGGAAGTGCCTTGGTAATTGTCGGTATTGTTTTCGTAACCACGAGTAATATTATGGTCAAGTCCGTTACGGTGACAGTCCACACAGTTCAACCCCGCAGCCATGTGCACGTCCTCATCGACAGCCCACCTTTCGGGTTGGTCTTTGCCGATTATCTTATTGGAGTGACAGAAGTAACACCGTTGCGAAGGAATTTTTCTGACAATGTCAAAAAATACCTGCTTTTTGGCATCAAAGCTGTTTGCGCGGTATGTAATCCCCGGCGTAACCAGCTTGGGGTCATCCGGGACATCGGGCATCAGATAATCATAATCGTCGGACATATCCTTTGCCGAACCGCTGACCGGGGCGAAACCACAGGTGGCCGCCGCCGCCCAGCGAAAATTCTCACGTTCAATCTGCAGACCATATTGCCCCTGGTCATGCACAGCGGCACCATTGTGACAGGCCAGGCAGTTTATTTCCAGCTTGCCGGAAACAAAGCCGCGTATTATTTCCTGCGGTTCTTCGAGGTTCTCGAGTTCACCCACACCCCCGCCGGTCATCTGTCTGCCGAAAAGCCGCAGAAACCGCCAATCACTTATACCCACCTGCCGCGGCGTAAATGTCCCCGGCCACTTCCGGTAAGAAACAGGTACCTGTGTGCCCGTGGCCGCATCAACAAATATCCACCCCTCGCCCGATCGCCCGGACGGTACGTTTGAATCAGCTAAATTAAAATGCCGCCCCGTTTTTATAACATCATAGTTATGACACAAACCGCAGGTCTGACGCGTTGAAAAAGGCAAAATAGGGTCGTCTTCAGGGCTGATCTCCTGCCCCTGCTCGTCAATTAGCTTTATAAGGTGCACCGGAACAGCCCGACTGCCGTCACTTTCGTCACCAATCAGCTTTTCACCACCGCCGCCGAAAGATGCCGCCACCGACAGAAAACACGCTGCAAGAAAACAAACTGAAGCGCTCTTGGTATGTTTTGTGTGAATCAATCCATTTTGCACTATGTACCCAATCCCTCTTCTTGGTTTTGATTCAGACCTTAAACTCCTCGCCTTTATAATACAGCTTGCGGGCCGCTTCAACCGCTTCGTTGACTTTCAGTACCGTTACTGCCGACTCAAAACCCGTTTCCGCGGGAGAATTAAGTTTGCCTTTACCTCGTACGGCATCAAAAAAGTTCTCCAAGTGCGGTTTATGGTAGGGGTCGTTGAACTCAACGGGCAATTCGTAAGCAGGCGGTGCGACTGTTTCCCGCACGTCCAGCACCGCACCCGTGTCGGCCTTTTCCTGTCCTTTAGGCTCTTTTAAGATACCGGCTTTGACCCACTTGTCCCAATCGGGTGCACTTTGCTCCCTGTAAACGCCCCCGCCGCCGGCCGATTCGGAGATGCTCAACGTGCCCTCATTGCCCATAAAGGTTTCATAGTAACCGCCACAACTGTTGGTGGTGAGGGTCTGGTAGTAAGCCCTGACGGTACCTTCGGGCGTATCGTACTCAAAAATGGCCATAACAGTATCGTACCATTCGTGTGTTTTTTTCTCGTAGTAATCGGTACCGCCGCTGGCGATAACCGACTTGGGATTGCACTGCAGGAACCAGTTGTAAATATCTATCTGATGCGAGCCTAAGTCAACTATGGGGCCGCCGCCGAGCTTCCTGTACCACCGCCAGTTCCGGAACTGATGCATCGATTCGAAACCGTACTTTTCGAGCGTGGCCTGGTCAATATCCGACTTCTGGGGCCAGCCCAGGTCTGGTCTTGCCGAACGGTTCCACTGGCCGTTTACCGTGGTAATGCGCCCGAGAATCTTCGCCTGCCTGATAAGCTTTTCCATACAATAAATATACCGCGGATTACTGCGCCTCTGATGACCGATTTGCAGCAGCTTGCCGGTTTCTTTCTGCGCCTGAACCATCTTTCGTGCACCTTCGAGCGTGTTCGACATCTCCTTTTCACAGTACACGTGCAATCCTGCTTTCAGACAGCCGATCGTATGCTCGGCGTGCCAGAAATCAGGAGTGGCGACTATTACAGCATCAAGACCACTCTCTTTATCGAGCATTTCCCGGTAGTCCACATAGGCATTGACATCGTGTTTGTAGGCCTTGAGTAATCTGGAGGCCCTTTTCTGATTGTGCTCTGCCCATATATCGCAGACCGCCCTGAAACGAACGTTCGGTATCTTCAGGCAGGCGTTCAGCAGTACCTGGCCCTGGGCACCGGCTCCCAGCAATGCCACGTTAAGCTGGTCCGATTTTTTTCCGCCTTCGTTCTGTCCTGCAGCCATTGGAGACAAAACCAGACCCGCGCCGACCGCTGCACCGCGGCGCAGAAAACTGCGCCTGTCGATTCCTTTTTTAATTTCGTGATTAGTCATCGTACTTTCCGTCACTCCCAAACAAAATTACAGGAAAATATAAAAACAAGCATTCTAAAAGCTCAGCCGGAATTTGCAATAAATTATTTTCTCAGGCCCGCCAGGGACGCTTTCTGCCGATTTTTGCCGACAGTATATCTTTGGCAATGATTACGTCCCGGGCATAACGACTATAAAGTCCACCCATCACGATACTGCGCGTGAACGTATTCATTTGCCTTGGGCACATTGGTACACTTCATACCGGGTCCGTCCCAGTTCAGTTTTTCTCCGGTGCGGATGGCAATGTTGCCGAGCAAAACAACCTCTGTCAGAAGGCCGGCATAGTCAAAATTGGAACAGGCCGGCTCGCCGCCCTTGCAGGCATCTATCCAGTTCTGTTCATGAGTGCCTGCAATTCGCGGGATTGTCTTTGCCGGCTGCGGGTAAGCCTTCATTTTTTCCTCAGGTATGATGCGCGGACTGTCGGAATAACAGCCGCACATTATCTTGCCCTTGTCGCCTACGAAAATCGAACCGCTTTCCGGTAATTTGCGACCGGGTTCCAGTTCCTCGGGCCTTGCCGGCATCAATCCGCCGTTGTACCAGTGAAGTTTAACCGCCGGCATGTCCGCTCTCTGGGGAAACTGATAATGAACTATTGCCGCCACAGGTTCGCTGTCGGAATTCACGGGTGTGGAACTTGCTTCGATGCTGACCGGATAGTTCAGTTTCAGCGCCGAAAACGCCCCGTCCATAACGTGACAGCCCATATCGCCTAACGCTCCACATCCAAAGTCCCACCAGCCTCGCCATTTGAAAGGCGCGTAAGCCGGATGGTAGGCACGCTTAAGCGCAGGCCCCACCCAGAGGTCCCAGTCTAATGTTGCCGGTACCGCCGGTGTATCTTTGGGCCTGTCTATACCAACCGGCCAGTAACCCAAAGGTCTGTCCGTCCAGCAATGCACTTCACGCACCGGCCCGATGGCGCCGTCGCGAATCCACTCACATATCAAACGCACACCCTCACTCGAATGGCCCTGATTGCCCATCTGCGTGGCCACTTTGGCGTCCCTGGCGGCTTCAGTGACCCTGCGCGCTTCGTACACTGTGTGTGTAAGCGGCTTTTGACAATATACGTGCTTTCCTAATTTTATAGCCATCATCGTTGCAGCAGCGTGCGTATGGTCGGGTGTGGCCACTATGACTGCGTCGATATTCTTTTCCTTTTCGAGCATTTTGCGGAAATCTTTGTACTTTCGAGCCTGTGGATACTTATTAAAAGTCTGTGCCGCACGTTCCTCGTCCACATCACACAGCGCAACTATATTCTCGCTGCTGACGGCCTCGATATTCGTTGCACCCATTCCGCCGGCACCGATGGCTGCTATATTAAGCTTTTCGCTTGGCGGGGTATGACCGGTGTCTCCGAGCACATACCGGGGGACTATAGTATATGCCGCACCTGCGGCCATCATACCGCCCATAAACTGACGGCGGTTCAATTTGTTTGATTTTTCATCGCTCATGTTTTTCTCTCTTTAACATTTCCAGTAACGCCGCGTGTTACTTTTATCGAAAGACTCAGTCCGGCAGTTCAGCCAGCCAGATATTGCGGTATCGCACCGGGTTACCGTGGTCCTGCAGCCTGATCGGCAGCCTGTCGGCGTGCGGCACGTATTTAGTACGCACTTTGTGTTTTGTCGGCCCAAGTATCTGTACGTTGTCCTGCACCACAACGCCATTATGCAGGACGGTTATCCGTCCCTTGCGAACCACTTTGCCGTTTTTGGCGAACCAGGGCCTGTGAAAGATAATATCGCAGCTTTGCCATTGTCCCGGCCCGCGACTGGCATTGACAAGCGGGGGGTATTGGCCGTAAAGGCTGGCGGCATGGCCGTCCGCATAGGTTATATTGTCGTATGAATCCAGCACCTGAACTTCGTAATTGTCCATAATAAACACACCGCTGTTGCCCCGCTGCTGGCTGTTGCCGGCCACTATTGCAGGTGTGGCCCACTCCAGATGAAGCTGACAACTGCCGAACGATTCTTTTGTCCGGATGTCACCGGTCTTTTTGACCACTTCCATATAACCGTTGGCGACCTGCCATTTTGCAGCACTGCCGTCTTTGGCGCTGATCCAGCTTGACAGGCCGGTTCCGTCAAACAATACAACAGCATTTGACGGCGGCTGGCCGCATTGCTGGCCGGGGACAACTATCGCAGGCTGCGGACGATTCATATCGTGCACCGCCCAGCGAAACTGTTCTTCGGCCCCCGCAGGACGACACGAAACACTCGTGCCTGACAGAACCAAAGCAAGCATACATATAAAAAGACCTTTGCCGCATCGATTCAGAGCGACTTTCTTTAATATACCCATGTCCCTGCCTTTCGAGCTGACGGTAAAAACCGGAATAATTTTCGACCTCAAAATCAAAACAGGCAACGACTGTCTTGGACCGGTATTTGCTGTGATTTAATTTTTATTTATCAGTCCTTCGGCCCGTTTGCGCAGGCGCTGGTCCTGTGAAACGGTAACAACCTTCGAGAGCAGGTATTTCGTAGTCTCGGCCTGCTGAGGTGTATAAACCTTGGTATCTTCAGCTATTTTCACCACTGCCGCCGCGGCTTCCTGGCGCAGTTCACTTACATCCAGATACTCCCCTGCCATTTTCAGCGCGCCGAAGGAGGGGACATTGGCCACTCCCGACAATACCATTTTCTTTTCATTTGCATTGGCTGCCAGTTTCATTGCCTTTTCGTAAAGCATAACCGTCTCACTGGCCGGCCGGTCGCTTTCAAGACCAATCTGCCGAATAAAGCCGCGCAAGGCCAGCACACGTTTTACCGGGTCTTCGGAGTTTTCGGCTATACTGCCCAAATCCGGCATCGCCTCCGGGCCGGGACATTCAGCCAGTCCGCGTACAGCCGCGATTTGCACCTGATTGTTCTGATACCCCAGATTCGCCCGCAAAGCCTTCAGGGCATCATAGCCGCCGATTTTGCCAGCCACCTCTAATAGCGCGCAACGGGCCTGAACATCATCAACCGTCGCCAGCGCCGTCAGAACGGCATCTGCGCGACGCTGTGAATCTTCAATCCTGCCGGCTACGGCCACGACCGTCCTGCCGGCCTCGAGCTGCTCACCACTTTTGGCCGCCTGTACGAGAATATCAACCAGTTCCGGCAACTGCTGCGGGCCGGCAACAAACTTTAATACTTTAATCGATTCCAGCCGTACGTTTCTGTCCGAATCTGCTGCGGTTTTAAGCAGTGTTTGTGCCGCCGCGGTGATATTACGGTGCTGTACGCTGCGAATCAGCTCGACCCTGACCTGCGGCCGGGCGGTACCTATCATAGCCACAATCTCTTCGTCAACCTTCGGGCCTCGCAGCCGATAAAGGCTGTCCCTTGCAGCTTCCTGTTCGACTCCGCTCGAATCAGCGGCGCTTTCAGCCAGCAGACCAGCCGTTGAAGCGTCTCCCAAAACTCCCGCAGCGCTCAATGCAGCCAGGCGAACAGATTCGTCTTTACTTTTTATCGATTTTGCCACAGCATCCAGAGCAGACGCATCTCCGCGGTCGGCAAGCGCCGAAATCAGTTGAACCTGCTGTTCGGGTCCCAGCTTAGCCAGCCTGTCGGTTGCCGCTTTAACTATGTCCTTTGACGGTACCTGCCTGATAAGCGAAATCGCCACAGACTGCATACCGGTTTCCCTGCCGCCAAGAACGCCTGTGATGATATTCACGGCCTTTTTGCCGGCTGTGGCAACCATACCGGTCAGCGCAGCTGCTCGTATATTGTCGGCCCTGACCGACTTATATACCTTTTCGTAAATAACAAATGCCTTGTCCTGTTTACCCTCGGATGCCAGCCGGTCCGCGCATTGGAGATAAGCATCATAGGCCAGAAGCTGTATATTGCCGCTGGTTTTTTTGACAGCTTCGGTGAGTGTATCAGCCGCTGCTGAATCGGCGATACTTCCCAAAGCAGCTATCGCTGCTGCAGCAGTTTGCTCGTCGGATTGATAAACAAGCGAACTCAAAAGCCCCACAGATGCCCTGTCGCCGCGAACACCAAGCGAGTTGATTATGCCCACCCTGGTTTGGCCGGTTGTTTTCGACAAGGCATCTCGCAATGCTTCATCCACAGATGCGCCGGGTATTCTTTCAAGGGCGTACCGGGCCATATCGGATGTGTCCTGCCCGGCAAGCATCGCCGCAAGAGTCGGCACCGACGCTTCTGTGCCGATTAGACTAAGCTTTCTGCATACGAATTGCTTGCCCGCAGGCGTAGCTTCGGACTGCAGAAATGCCGCTAACCGCTGCTCGATTACCTTCAGCCGGTCGCCTTGATTATTACGGATTATAAAATCGTCCAGCTGTGTAAGGGTCTGCCTGCTTTGGCCGTAATCATAATTACGCATCTGCAAAAGGATGTTGTCCAGTGTTTCGCGGTCTAACTGGCTGGACGTGTCGTCAGCCGGCAGGTCACCGAGCGCGTACTGAATTCCGTCCAGATAATGCTGCAGGATTTTCGGGTTCCAGAAGATTTCGTCGTTGTGCCCGAGCCCGCTGTAGAAAACACGTCCCTGGCCGTACCTGCGGACCCACGCTACGGCATAGTCGTCGTCTTTTCGCCGTGTCTGGGCGAAAGTTATGGCACGAATAACATCGAGATTGCGCTTCTGGCTCATGTCCATACTCAGCAGCACTCGCAGTTTTTCGCGGGAATAAGGGGCTTTGAGTTGATATATCTCATCGCGGACAAGAAAGCCCTTGCCGTCAAATGCCGCATTAACTACGTGGTCGGCCTCATCCACTTTTATAGCCCACGTCCCCGACGCTCCCCAGGGGTGCCTGTCGAACAGCGCACCCATCATCTCGGCGCCTTCGGGCCAGTCGTAAAAATTGTCCGTTGCGGCGTGGATACCGATAATTCCTTTGCCGCCTTTGACAAAATCCACAAGTGCCTGGCGACGTTTAGCGTCCTCGAAATTCAACTTCGTTGTATTGTTAAGCAAAACCGCGTCAAAGTTCTTGAGGTTCTCGGCGTCGAACATGGCCATATCATTACTGACCACCGTCTCAAAAGTACCGGTCTTGGCTCCCATAATCTCGAAGGCCTTGTTGGCCACGGGAATACACTTGTGGAAATACTCGTTACACAGCCAGAATACCAGCACCCTCCTGGGCTGGGCTGGCGTTGCTGTTGGTTTGGCCGGCATGGCCTGCTGTATTTTCTGCCACTGGTCGGCGCTGACTTGTCTTAACTGCTCCGGAGAAACCGCCATCGAAACATTTGACAAAAGCAGCATTGCAAAGCTAATCTGCAATATGGTTCTGACAACATTGAGTCTTCGAGACCTTCCCATTTTCATTCCTTTCCTTATATTCATTCAGTTTCGTTTTCCTAAAATAGTCAATGGTCAATAATCAATAATCATTTCAAAGCTGCCAGGGCCCGCGCATCGGTCGTGACAGCAATCGCTGAGCACCGGCATCGTCAATTATTTGTTCTGTTCCGGGGTCCCATTTCAATTTGCGACCCAATCTCATGGCTATCTGACCCAGGTGCCCGGGCGTTGCCGAACGGTGCGCAATCTCGCAGGGCGTCAATGTTACAGCACGGCTTTTAACGCAATCGAGAAAATTGCGGTAATGACTGGACGACTGGTAAAGGCCAATCTCACCGGGACCGAACTTTTCGCTCAGTAATTCTTTGGGATGGGCGTCAATATGCCCGCGGTCAACCCAGACCCAGCCGTTTTCGCCAATCCATTTCGTACCCGAACGAAGGCCGCTGTCAATAATTAAAATAATACCATTAGCGTATTTAGTCGTCACACGATATTCGGTTGCGCTGTTCCACAAACCGGTTTCGGGGTATCGACCCCAGCCTTCGACTTCGACCGGGCCTGTGTAGTCCAGGCCAAGTCCCCAGTGTGCGATGTCCACATGATGACCGACCCAGTCCATAAGCTGGCCGCCGCCATAATCAAGATGCCAACGCCAGTTCTTATGTACGCGCGCCGGACAATACGGCGAGTATGGTGCCGGTCCCAGCCAGAACTCGTAGTCCAGCTGTGCCGGCGGGCCACAGATGCCCTCCTGGCCTTTGGTTCCTGCAAAGTCCGTCTGTCCTGCCGGCAGCCCCACTTCTACCGTATGGACCTTGCCGATTCTGCCGTTCAGTACCAGCTCACAGCCGAACCGGAAATTCGACTTTGACCGCTGCCAGCTGCCGGTCTGCCATATCCTGCTGTACCGTTTAACCGCCTGACATATAGCACGTCCCTCAGCCAGGTTGTGTGACAGAGGTTTTTCTCCGTAGATATCCTTGCCGCTTCTGGCTGCGGCAACCGAGATAATACCGTGCCAATGGTCCGGCAGGCCTAAGGCAACCGCATCTATATCATCGCGGGCAAGCAACTGCCGATAATCATGGTAAGCCGTACAACCTGTGTTGCCGTATTTTTTGTTAACCTTGTCTTTGGCATTGTCAAGATGGCTGCCGTCAATATCGCAGACCGCAACCACTTGAACGTCGGGCTCGTTCAAAAATGCCTCCATATTGACTTCACCCATCCAGCCCACGCCCACACAGCCCATCACAATCCTGTTACTTGCTGCTGCGCTGCCGGTTTTACCCAGTGCCGACGACCGCACAAAATACGGAAACCCAATCGTACCAGCCGCAACTGCCGCTGACTTCTTCAGGAATTGTCGTCGATTAATGTCTCTTTTTTTCAAAACCGAAAATCCCTTTCGAAAAGCGACTAAATAAATAGTAAATAGTAAATAATCAATTCTACAGGTGCCAGGGGCTGCGCTTCGGCCGGGACAACAGGCGATTAGCCGCAGCGTCACCGACAAAAAGCTCCCGCACCGGGTCCCATTTCAAAGGCCGTTTTAACTCGTACGCAATATTACCCAGATGGCAAACGGTAATTGAGCGGCAGTTGGTCTCGATGTCGGCACCAGGTTCAGCGCCGGTGCGAATGGCGTTCAGGAAATCAACATGATGGTTATTACTTTCATGCAGATGTATCTGATTGGGACCGATTTTCTGTCTGATTAGATTTTCAGGCCAGGTGCGCAGGGTATAGCGCCAAACCGCAATCTTGCCTTCGGTACCGGTAAACATAACTCCATTATCCTGGCCCGTTTCGCCCAGAAGTTTCTCCGGGTCGCGCGTTACAACAGTGCCGTTGGCATATCTGTATGTCAGCACCTTGTAATCCTTGCCGTCCGGAGGGATGATTTCAACCGGCCCGCTGTCGTCGGTGCCCAGCGCCCACTGGGCGATGTCGAAATGGTGCGCCCCCCAGTTGGTCATATCACCGCCGGAGCAATCACGATAAAACATCCAGTTTCCCACAAATTCCGAATGATATGGCAGGTACGGTATCGGGCCAAGCCACATATCGTAATCAAGATAATCCGGCACCGGTTCTGCAGGCAGGGTACATTCGTTATATCTGGCAGGGCCCCCAACGCCTACGGTTACCGTTTTTACTTCACCAATGTAACCGTTGCGTACCAGTTCGCACCCAAAGCGGAAACTCCTGCTCGAACGTTGCTGGGTACCTGCCTGGAACACCCGCCCGTAACGCTTGATGGCCTGGCGCATGGCCTGGGCCTCGGCAATAGTAAGCGACACGGGCTTCTCGCAATAAATATCTTTACCAGCCTTTGCCGCCGCAATGGAAATCAACGCATGCCAGCGGTCGCCGGTGGCTATCAGTACCGCATCAATATCCTGCCGGGCTAAAAGCTCGTGGAAATCGTTGTAAGCAGCACAATCCCTGTTACCGTACTTGTTATTGACAATATCCCGGGCCCGATTCAGACACCTGGCATTAACATCGCAGACGGCAACCACCTGCACCCCCTCAGCCATAAAACCCCCTTCGGGAGCCCAGTCCACGTATGGCGGGAAGCCTCCACCCATACCGGCAGTGCCCTGGCCGCCCATCCCGATGCAGCCCATCACAATCCGGTCATTGGCAGCCGTATAGCCAGCCTTGCCCAGTGCCGATGAGCGGATTATGCAGGGAAAACCTATCATGCCCGCTGCGGCACCTGCTGCCTTTTTCAAAAACCCGCGGCGACTGACGCGCCTGTTTTTCATAGTAAAAACTCCCCGAATCCCCGCCTGCCGCCCTATTATCTATAGCTTTTCCAGCCGAATAGCAAGAAAAATATCTGTCAGCCACGCCCGGCTCATCCTGCCGACGCCCATTGTTCTCTGACGAACTTTATGCTTTTGGTATAGACTTCTTCGGCGCTGCTGAAAAAGTCCCGCCACACCCGCGTCGCTGCCGCAAGGTCCGGCAGCGCACGACCGAACACCTCCACTGTCAACCATTTGTCGTAACCTGCCGAGCGTAATGCCGTAAAAGTGCCGCCCCAGTCAATATGACCGGTGCCCGGTATCCCCCGGTCGTTTTCGCAGATGTGTACATGCCTGACCTGGTCGATGTTACTGCTGATGCAGCCGATTGGGTCCTTCTCTTCGATATTGGCGTGGAACGTATCACACAGCACGCCTAAGGACCGATGTCCTATACGGCGCGTATAATCCGCAGCATCATCTACGGTGTTCAGAAAATATCCTTCGAACCGATTGAGCGGCTCGATTGCCAGCGTCACACCTGCCTGCTCTGCGTACTTAGCAGCCTTCAGATGCACCTCGCTGCCGCACTGCTTTTCCTGCTGCGTGGGGCCTTTACCGCTGAATACGCCCAACGGCTGATAAAACGGACCGCACAGCACCTCTGCACCAAGTGCCTGCGCGCAGTCAATCGCCCATTTGAGGTACTCAACCGCCCCTTGGCGATGCCTGGCTTCGGTGCTGATTGGGTTGCGCTGTTCGTCAGGGATGACTGTTACAACGGTCGAAGCTAAACCATTGTCCTTCAGCACCCTGGAGACTTTCTCGAAATGTGCTGTATTGCCTTCGAACACCGGCACCTCGACACCGTCATAGCCGACCAGCTTGAGCTTCTCGAACAGAGGAAAGTGCTCTTCGGTTACGTGCGTTGTCCACAGGAGCATATTAAATCCGATTTTCATAGCAGCATCCCTTTTCACATTTACATTCTTTTGGTTTTCATTATATTTCTTCCTGATTGGGTGTAAACATAAAATCAGGACTGTGGATTACGGCATTTACCAATATCGCGAAGTGGTATTTTTTTTAACTTTATGCGCTTTAGGAGTTAATGTTTCAATCCAAAAGCCCGGTCCTGAGCGCAGTCGAAGGATTTATCCGGTGGGTTTATTTATTTTATGTTTAGCCCTGCCACCTGTGGGCAGGGCACAGCCCAAACGACAAACGGTCGCGTAAAATGTGCGGATAAATAAGCCCGGATTCCCCGGATGAAGTTGCGCAAACCAAATAAAATTTGTTACAATAGTGTTTTTCCATTAAGGCGGCTTATTCACCACGAAGTGCACTGCCGTAAGGCATCCTGTGGAGAAAAACACGAAGAGATATTGAATTCTTTGATTTAACTTCGCGAACTTCGCGTCCTTTCTTGTTTGCTTTAACGGTCTTCATATATTATTATAGGACAGAAGTTTAAATGTTCGGGTTTTTGACAATTGAATACGGAACTGTACTGGATTTTTAGTGTTTTATCTCAAATAGGCAGTTTTGAGTCTTTAGTTTCTTTGGCTTACATTCTAAATAGTTTCCTAATTTCTTTAATTCTTCTTGCCACACATGGCCAGTTCTTTATTTTATGCAATAAATTCTTGTAATTTATCGGAAGCCCCCATAAATTATATGTATCCCCAAAGATTTTGGTGGGTTTACTGTTTGGTTTGTTTATAGCCTCATTTTTCTGCCCTGTTTCTGCTGGCTCTCCTGGTGTTAATTCGTTTCTGGCTATTTGGGCTATGTTTCGCAGTTCTTTTGCCAAGTCAAACGCATCGCCTCGAAGAACAAGAACAGCCCAAAAGCAATCATCACCATTTTGGATTAGTGGAAAACTGGCTCGCAGATTTGCGAAAAACTCATCGTATTTTTTTTGCAGCACATCGGCTGTGCTTGGTTTCCCCCATCGTATCTGTCTCAAAATATCATCAAGTCCCTTTAATGGCTCTGTGTTGGTATCAATTTCGTGAAAAGCAAACCTTTGTCCAAGTATTTTATTCTTATTGAAGGGAAAGCGTTTATTGTTTGCCTTAATCCAGTTCTCCGGTTTGTCCTTAGCCCATTGCTCCAGCTTATCAGCCTTCCGCTCCCATAATTCAATGTCAGAAAGTGCAAATGTCATAACCCCCGTATTTTATCGTATAGCGGGTTAAATGGCAATAATTGACTATAAATATACTTGCTTTGCAGCGGTAAAAGAGGTATAGTAAAAAAGACAATTGAATATTGAAGTTCACTGAACTTTAGGCGTTTCAACCGAAACCAGCACGTTTTGAAACCGGAAACGCACAAAAGTTGGTGTCCCTTTGTGATAAGGGACATCGCTTGAGTGTTCCGGGTGGGCCTTGCTGGGCCTCGGTTGGGCGCAGTGCTATTGAGAAAAAGAGGCTAACGCTAACAATGAACCGGAAACAGAAAATCGTGCTTTGGATAGGTATAGGTCTTTTCGTGGTAATGGGACTTTTTCCGCCGTGGGCTACCAAGTTAAGCAATAACCGCCAAGTGAACTCTGGTTATGCCTTTATATGTACACCACCACCAATCATTGAATTAAACACAACCGGTAAGATATTTGGCCCCTTCAAATCTTGTGGAGCACATATTGATATTTCCCGTTTATGTTTGCAATGGGCTATGGTCAGCGTTGTAGCAGGCGGACTTATTATAACGTTCAAAGACAAAAAAGATGACTGAACCCGCCACACTCTTGCTGCTCGGCCTCGGTGCGGTGATGTTGAGAAGAAGATGTTAACAACTTTGAACAGAAGCAAAAAATGAAACTCACCAATAATGATAAATAGGAATAAAAATGGCTAATTCTAAACGGATTATCGCTGTTTTATGCGGATCAATCTAAACAATGTCAGGCCACGAGTTCAACCAGAGAGAAGGCAGGATTCAGAGATAGGAAAAAGCGCTGTGAACGAAACTTTCGACGATGTAATACGCGAATACATAGACTTTGTGAACCGGCAAGTCGGTGTTTACATGGATGCGCTCGCTGGATTTGCAGGACATCGCACACGCGTTGAACGTCAAGTTCACCGCATCAGCCGGGCAATAAAATCTTCTATTGATAACACGGGGCAACGTGTGGTCGTTTACGCCAGCTACGAAGATCCCACAAAACCGGATGTGATCCACAATCGTATAATTCGGGCGAGTGATTACATTGCCGCTAATTCTGAAGGCGGTTCGAATGAGCAGCAGCACTCACAAGCAGTCTTGGTATTCTTATTTGCTTATTGGGATGAGGAAATCAGGCCGCGACTAGCAACTTTAAAGAGCGTTGATTTGCAAGAAATTAAATCCGATATAATGGGCGATCTGCGACTCTTGAGACATGATATTCTTCATAACAAAGGTATTCTCAGACCCGAATACCACAAACGCTTGAAGAAGTTGGGCGACATGTTTGTTGTCGACCAGCCAATTCATATTTCTTATGAAAACATGCACCGAATATTTGTTCTTATAAAGCAGGATTGCGTAAGAATGCTATTTGAATGGCTGGGCGTAAAAAATGCGCCAATTCAGCCAGAGGATATTGTGGATTCCGCGATTCAAAAACGCCGATAACCATCTAACTTCTCGAGATGATTAGTTGAGTCGTTTTTCCTTGCGTCTTTTCACGTTGAATCGGCTCGTATTTCCGGCCTCTCTTCTTCGCCCTGCGTAGCGGGCTACGCAGAGCAGGGTCGTAGCTGCTCCGGCGGAGTAGGCTCGGATTCTCTCCAGACCGTTAGAAATCCCCGCCCGGTTAGAAGTCTGCAAGACTTTACTTCTAACGGGGCCCGCGTCCCATTTCTAACGGGCTGGACAATCTCCGAAACTTGTGCCCGCGCAGGCAGGTATTTGTGGCTCAATATTGCTTTTTATTTTTTAATTTTAATTCTGACTTCTGTTCTTTTTTCTCTGAGTCCTCTGTGCTCTCTGCGGCAAATTTTCTTCGTGGTCTTCGTGTTCTTCGTGGTTAGCATAATTTCTTTATAATCTCCGAAACTTGTGCCCGCGCAGGCGGGTATCCCTGTTCCCCTGATGTCCGGCAATTTGAATTTGCCTGCCCGCCGTAGTTTTATGCGAAGGAGGGTTTAGAATTTAGAGACCTGTCCTGAGCACATTTATACTGAGCGCAGTCGAAGTAGTCGAAGGATTAGGATTTAGAATTTGTGATTGGTTGTTTTCTGCCTTGGTGGTCAGTAAAAAAATCAATCAAATCCGCAGAGGGGCAACTGCAAAAATCAAATTTTTTGAAAATTTTTTATCTCTTTCCACATAAACACTTACAAATTTTGACCATCCCAAATATATACGAATTTTCAACCAAATACGCAGGTTCGCCCTAATTATAGAGGGTCGCGTTCTTTTCGAACCACCCTGTAAAAACCAAATTGTCAATTAGGAACTTTCCTCATGGCTACAGAAACCCAAACTTTGTTCCCTGAGATACTAAATACCAGCGACGAGAAACCAGCGACGAGAGACCAGCGACCAGCGACGATTAATATGCAAAACAAACCCAATTTGCCGGCTCCTCAAATGAACGTAAATAAAGTATTAACAAAGCATTATGAAAATGTACGCCTTGCATACGCCCCGAAAACAAACCCAATTTATCGCCGCGCAGCCTCCCGCCTTCCCGAGAGCGCCATAGCCGCTTCGGCGGAGGCGCTTGGCGAAGCCGGATCAAAACCAATTTCTATACCAAAACCCCCGCCCATCATTTACAATTGGGCCAAAATCAATTGTTTCGGTCATTTGAATTTTTGTCATTTGATATTGTTTGGAATTTAGGATTTCGTATTTAGGATTTAGCTTATGCTCTGTGGCAAAAAACAAATCGAATGTATAGGAATTTGTATTCGTTTAGCCGGCGCCGGCAGGGCCGCCCTGGTTTTTGTACTTCTTTTTGCGCTTACCGGCTGCGCCCGGCAAATGGTGAAGTTCGAGCGGGTCAGAATCGGCAGCACCACCTGCGAGGCGGCCTCTGCCTTTGACGTCGATAACGACGGCGCCATCGACATCGTTTCGGGCCAATACTGGTTCGCCGGGCCGGATTTCAAAAAACAGTACAAAATTTGCGATGTTCAACAGGAAAACGAGTACTACGATGACTTCGCAGATTACCCTATGGATGTGGATGGCGACGGCTATCTGGACATCATTACCGGCGGATGGTGGGGCAAGACGCTGCGCTGGCGAGAAAATCCCGGTGGCCGCACCATCAACTGGAAGGTACACGACATCGCCGAAACCGGCCCCATCGAAACTATCCGCTTCTGGGACGTGGACGCCGACGGATATGCCGAGGCAGTTCCCAACGCCGGCGGCAGCGTTACCGTCTATAAACTCATCCGCGATACGGCCGGCAGGGGTACGGGTAAGTTCACCAGACACGTAATTAAAGAAAGCGGTTGCGGCCACGGCCTGGGTTTCGGCGACATTAACGGCGACGGCAGGGGCGACTTCATCGTCCCGGATGGATGGATTCAAGCACCCCAAGACCCCTTGAGCGCCGAGTGGACCTGGCACCCGGAATTCAAGCTCGGTGCCGCCAGTGTTCCGATACTCGTTCACGACATTAACGCAGACGGCCTGGCCGACCTGATAGTGGGCCAGGCACACAACTACGGGCTCTACTGGATGCAGCAAAAGCGTGACCGCGCCGGAAAACGCACCTGGGCCAAACACGTAATCGATTCAGACCGCTCCCAATATCACGATATGATGCTGGCCGACATCGACAACGACGGCAGGGTGGAATTGATTACCGGCAAGCGTTACCGCGCACATAACGGCAATGACCCCGGCTGGGCCGACCCGGTCGGTGTATACTACTTTGAAATCGACGGCGGCAGGTTTACTCGCATAACGCTCGATTACGGCCCGCCGTCAAAGGCCAGCGGTGTCGGGATATACTTCTGGGTGGCTGATATCACCGGCAACGGCTTCAAAGACATCCTCGCGCCCGGCAAAGAAGGACTTTATCTGTTCAAGAACCTCGGCCCGCAATCCAGGTAATCAATTCACACCCGCCATGGGCTGCGCTTCGGCCGGCATAACAGGCGATTGGCCCCAGCGTCATCGACAAATAACTCCCGCACCGGGTCCCATTTCAAAGGCCTTTTAAGTTGTGATGCGATATTGCCTAAAAGGCAAATCGTCGCCGAACGACAGCCCGTCTCCACATCACACGCCGGCCTGCTGCGGTTACGAACCGCTTCAAGCCAATCGACATGA
>DATKWV010000066.1:0-8349 GCA_035529405.1 Sedimentisphaerales bacterium
TGTTAACTAACGTAGGGTCAGCGGGGAAAACCGGGCCGTCATTGGTCAGCACCATACCCTCGCCCATCAGGCTGGGTGTATACTGATAGCCATCAGCTGACTGGGACACTACCTCACCCATAGCCAGCTCTCCCAGGACTCCGGCATCTTTCCATGTACCCTCAACATAGGAACCATTTGTGACCATTCCGCCCAAATCATCCGCGAGATCAAAGGTGTAATGCAGGTACAGGTCACCAAAGTCCACAGCGCCAGCACCAGCAACAAATCCCAAAACCAAAAGTACAGCAAACAATTTGTTACACATAATACTCCTCCTTCTTCTTCTTAATGAGTCAATTCGCTTTGGCTACGAGCCAAAACCTCGTTGTCTGTACCAGGTATTCGCAGGCCCTGCACAAGCAAAAGCCGCCTTTAGGTGCCCGCTAATACGACTGTTCAAACAACGAAAAACAAGCAACATAGACTTTCACCAACACTTTACTTTGTGCTTGTCTGAAGGGAGTTTCATCAAAAGGCCAGAATAGGTCCTCCTCCTTTCGCAATGGCCAGGTCAGTCAATCACCCTCGAAGGCCCATAATTTAAGTCCTCTCTCCGACTCTCTGGGCCTAACGACTCATATTATTTATACCAAAATAAGGAGCAGGTCGTCAAGAGAAATTTTCCAACATCGCTAAAAATTACCTGTCATCACTATTAAGAACTATAAGTGTTTTAGCTGCAAAGGGTTATATGATATGAAAAAATGGGCAAATTGAAATTTATTGGCAAATTTTCCCTATTACGGTAAAATTTTTTACAGGCAAAGGCCGATTTTTCGCTCTCGGAGATGATATTGTCGCGACTTTTTTCAAGAGAAGCGCAATTATTTTGCATACTTGAGCAGAAAGTCGGCAGGCAGACGTCTGCCGAGAGGGCAAAGAAACGTTACCTGCAATATGTAATCGCGGTCTTTAGGAGGGTCAAAACTCAAATCGAAGCTATAAGCCCTTAAAAAGTCCCGCCAATAGCGGTTATTCATATCAGGGGCGGTCAAGTCGATGTCGGGCCAGATTTTTATTCTTTTGCCCTTGGGGTCGGCGGAACGCAGAAGCCTTTCATAAAGCTCGAAACGGAATTTTCCGGGTGACTTTATCTGACAGCCAAAGGCATCGAGCAAACCAAGGTAAACCCTTAATTGCGCTGCGTTTTCGGTGTCACCGTGGCCGGTAAATTCGGTCAGGGGCATAATCTCCACTTTTACCGGGGTATAATCGGCATAAACTGCAAGTTCGTGCTCGCCGCCTGAGCGGTCCGGCAAACTATGAACGGGCGCGGAATTACAACCGGTCTGAAATAAACACAGACCCGGTAAAACAACCAGCGATAGGGCAAAAAAGAACTTCATAAATTATAAATCATCATCGAGCATATGACCAAGGCGGTGTTTTTTGGCCCTAAGGTAATCAATGTTGTGCTTTGTGGGCTTAGCCCTCAGGGGTATCTGCTCGACGATTTTTATTCCATAAACCTCAAGTCGGCTAATTTTTTTGGGGTTGTTGGTCAATATTCTTATTTTTTTAAGGCCTAAATCACGACAAATCTGCGCGCCGATACCATAATCGCGTCTGTCCGCCATAAAACCGAGCTTGAGGTTTGCGTCCACGGTATCCAATCCCTGCTCCTGCAGCCTGTAAGCCTTCAGTTTGTTCGCCAGGCCGATTCCTCTGCCCTCCTGTCGCAGGTAGATTAAGGCGCCGGTTCCACGGTCCTGAATCATCTTCATGGCGGTAATCAATTGATAGCCGCATTCGCATCGCTGGGAATGAAACAAATCGCCGGTCATACACTCCGAATGGACCCTGACCAGGACAGGCTGTTTGTGCTCGATAACATTACCATTTTCATGAAGGTCGCCAATGCCCCCCTTTGCCAGGACAAGATGCGGCTGGGCGGAAGTGATACTCTGGTATGCGATAAGCTTAAACTCGCCGTAGTCCGTAGGCAGGCTGACACAATCAAGTCTTTTAATCTGACTTTCTCTCTGCAAACGATATTCTATAAGCTTTGCGATGGTGACAATTCTAATACGGTGCTTTTGACAGAATTTCAGCAGCTGAGGTACCCTTGCCATAGAGCCGTCTTCGTTCATGATTTGACATATAACACCGGCGGGCTTCAGGCCGGCAAGGCGCATTAAATCGACACAACCTTCGGTCTGTCCTGCCCGTACAAGCACGCCGCCGGGCTTTGCGCGAAGGGGGAAGATATGGCCGGGCCGGGCCAGGTCACCGGGTCTGGCATTGTCGGCGATAGCAGCGGCAACGGTCTTTGCCCTGTCTGCGGCACTGATGCCGGTGGTTATTCCCTCAGCGGCATCTATACTGACGGTAAATGCGGTTCCGAAGCGCGCGGTGTTGTCGAGTGTCTGCGGATACAGGGCCAGGGCATCACATTTTTCAGCTGTCAACGGCAGACAAATAAGTCCCCGAGCATGGCGGGCCATAAAATTAATAATCTCCGGTGTTACTTTTTCGCCGGCACAGCTTAAGTCACCTTCGTTTTCACGGTCCTGGGCATCCACAAGGACAACCATTCTGCCCTTTTGCAACTGCTTGAGGACTTCCGGTATTTCGCTGAATTTCACGGGCATAAGTTTATCTGCATAACAAAACACAAATCGGCGGGCCGTGTCAGGGCTTTGGCCGGACAAGGTCCTGCTCAAATTCCCCAATATAGCGGATTCCGCGCCGAATGTAAATCAGGGTTGCCAAAACCGCCGTTACAGCGGCAGACCACCACAGCAGCCGCAGGAACCAGACCCAGCCGGGCAAAACACCTGAGATTTCAGGAGCAATCAGTATAGCGGCTATCATGGACAACTGCAATGCGGTGGCAATTTTTCCGATGAGCACAGGAACAATAAAAATCCGGGAGGTGATAAAATATATGATAACAAACCCGATAAGCAGGAACGCATCCTTTCCTACAATCAAGACCACGACGGTGGGCGGTAATAAGAAACCGTCCACACCTGTGCGGCCGGAAGCCATCAGTACACAGGCACAGGTCATAAGCAATTTGTCGGCGGTGGGGTCCAGGAATGCGCCGAGCCTGGTGGCCTGGCCCCTGCTTCGTGCCAGATACCCGTCGAGACCGTCACTGGCCGCCATAACAACAAAAACAAAAATCGACGCATAGCGCATCAGGTCGCGCATCTGCTGACCAATCGCAGGGTCGTTTGTCTTGAGCATGAAGCTGACAAAAGGGATTATCAGCACAATCCGCAGGATGGTAATTCGACAAGCCCAGTTAAGTTTCATAACCATATAAATTCAGATACAGCGTCCGCCGTCAACATTCAAGACCTGGCCTGTTATGTAATCATTTTTCAGCAGAAAGATTACCGCGTCGGCAATTTCAGCGGGGTCAGCGGTCCTTTTCAGCGGTATAAACGAAAGCTGCCGATTTTTCTGCGTCTGGTCGAAATTTTCGGGCCAGGTAACTATTCCCGGTGCTACGGCATTTACACATACCGAAGGCGCCAGTTCCTTGGCAAGGGCCTTTGTAGCGGCAATCAGGCCTGCCTTCGATGAGCAGTAAAGGCAGTGTTGGGCCCAGGGACGAATTGCACCGATATCGGCGATATTGATTATCTTGCCGACAGCATAAGAGGTCCGGCCAAACTGCCGCTGGAGTTTTTCGGCAAAGAATCTGGCGGTCAAAATCGGCGCGGTTAAATTGAGGCTGAAAATTCGCTGGGCCTGCTGGAAAGTCACCTCCGCCAAGGACTGTGTTGAAAAGACAGCGGCGGAGTTTATCAAGACCTGCGGCGTACCAAGTTCAGCGGCCCGGGTAAACAACTGCTCGATTTGTTCGGGTTCGGTAAGGTCGGCTGCGACAGCACAGGCTTTGCACTGCATGTTGATTATCTGTTCTGTAAGCTGGGCGGCGCGTTGTTTGTTGGTGTTGTAATGACAAATGCAATTGCAGCCGGCTGCTGCAAGGGCCTTGGCAATGCTAAAACCAACCCGGCCGGTAGAGCCTGTAACCAGGGCGGTAACCTGCTTTAGTTCCATAGGTATCATATTAAGCGGGTAAATTAAGTTTGGCAATAGGATACATTCTGCTTAATTTGCTTGATAGCGACCCCAATTGGTATATAATTGCGACCGGTTGCAGGAAAAAAAATGACGAAACTCAGCGTCAATTTAAATAGAATCGCGCTGCTGCGAAATACTCGCAATATAGACTTGCCTAATGTTGTGAATGCGGCCAAGACTGTACTGGCAGCCGGGGCATACGGGATTACGGTACATCCCAGACCGGACCAGCGGCATATTAAATACAGCGACGTTTACGAGCTGTCGCAAATGCTGACAGTAGAATTCAATATAGAGGGCAACCCTTTTACCGGCAGATATATGGAAGTTGTGCTTGAGCTCAGACCCGACCAGGCTACATTAGTGCCCGATGAGCCGGCGGCAACGACATCAGACCACGGCTGGGACCTGGAAAAGAACAAGGAACGACTAAGGCCGGTGATAGAAAAGCTCAGGGACGCCGGAATACGCGTGAGTTTATTCATGGACGCAGATATAGACGGTATCAGGCCCGCGAAGGCACTGGCGGCCGACCGTATAGAACTTTACACCGAACCTTATGCAAGCGCGTTTCGAACCGGTCAGAACCTGGAAGAAACACTAAAACAATACGCCGCTGCAGCAAAATTCGCGCAGGACAACGGTCTGGGAGTAAACGCAGGACATGATTTAAACCTGAAGAACCTGGGAAAGTTCTGCACAACAGTCAAAGGCATACTTGAGGTCAGCATCGGACACGCTCTAATTGCAGAAGCGCTCGATATGGGGCTTTATAATACGGTAAAAGAGTATTTGAAAATCCTCAGTCAAACCTGATTTGGAAACGGGTATAACATAATTGGCTGTGGTCAGACAATTAAACAGGAGAGTTAAATGTTTACAGGAGCATTGGTGGCGTTAGTAACACCGTTTGAAAACGGCCAAATAGACTGGCGAACACTTGATGAGCTGCTCGATTTCCAGATGGAAAACGGTATAGACGGGATAGTTCCGGTCGGCACAACAGGTGAATCACCCACTTTAAGTCACGAAGAACACAAGAAAGTGATTGAAAGAGTAGTTAAAGCCGTAGGCGGAAAAGTACCCGTAATCGCAGGTGCCGGGTCAAACTCGACGGCGGAGGCCATCGAATTGGGTTCCTATGCAAAAAAGGTCGGTGCAGACGCCACACTCCAGGTTGACCCATACTATAACAAGCCGACCCAGGAAGGGTTCTACCGTCATTTCAAGACCATAGCCGAAGAGGTGGACCTGCCAATGGTGTTGTACGACATACCCAGCCGATGCGGTGCGGGAATGACAGCAGAAACCATTATTCGTCTGTCTGAAATAGAAAACATAGTTGCGATAAAAGACGCCACGGGCAAGCTTGACCACGTAAGTGAAATCGCCATCGGCTGCGACCTGACAATACTGTCGGGCGATGATTCGTTGACACTGCCGATAGCTTCCGTGGGCGGTAAGGGGGTAATCAGCGTGGTCGCAAACATTGTGCCGGCAGATGTCAAGGCGATGACGGATTTAATACTCGAAGGCGACCTCGTATCGGCCCGCCGATGGCATAATAAGCTGTTTAGCCTGAGCAGAAACCTTCTGAGCCTTTCGACCAACCCGATACCGATAAAGGCGGCAATGTCAATGCTGAATCTGTGCAGCGAGGAACTGCGTCTGCCGCTTGTACCGCTGGAAGAAAGCAAAAAAGCCCCTCTCAGAGAGACACTAAGCGGATACGGTCTGCTGGGCTGAAGCTGCTGAAAGAAGCCGCCTTACTGTGTGGTACGCCCTGAAGTCCGCAGGAAAAGCCGGTCTCAAACTTTGGGTGTGTCGCCAAGCTGGGTATATACAGCCAGAAAAGCGGCAACCATTTTACTTACAGTGTGGTTTTCTCTGATATACTGCTGAGCACCGCGCGCAATCCGGCGGGCAAAGTCCCTGTTATCCAATAGCTGTTTCAGACATGCCTTCACGCTGAGAGGGTCGTTCGGGTCGAAAACAACCGCAGTTTTTCCGTCAATAATCAAATCGTCAACACCACCCTTACAGGCTGCAATTGCAGCACCAACACCCATGGCCTCCAGCAGCAAGGGGTTGAAAGCACGGGTAGCAACAGGCTGGACAAAAATATCGCCTGCGGTGATAACGGCGATTAAGGGTCTTAATCGTGGTACAATAACAACAACATTCAACAGTGCCAAATCAGCAACCAGCCGGCGTAACTGTCGTTCGGCGCGTCCTCCGCCCGTAACGGCCAGCATAAACTCATAGCCGTCAACACTCAAATGCTTGACAGCAGTAAGTAAGTTTTTAAAGTCATCGATATTGTTCAAAGGGTGAGTAGTTACCATGGCAGGGATGCGGTCCAGCCGCTGGAAACAAACAATTGTCTCACTGGCAAAAGTACCGGGATTTACGCGCTCAATTCGTTCAGCAAACGGGCGGTAAGCACAGGCAAGGCCGGCTGCAATACTCTCGGCGGGTACTATAATCTTTGCACAGCGGCGCCGGGAAACAGTGAATCGGGACCACCATTTTCGAAAGGCGTTAATCATTAAGATATAAGGCAAATCCAACCGTTTGGCTAAGCGTCTTGTAAGCAGGGCCCTGGTTTCGCATAAACAATGTAAACAAGTCGGCTTGAAATTATTAACACGCTCGGCAAGAATGTTCATGTTGTGAAAGTCCATCAGCGATATATCAAAAACCGGATGTTTGATAAGCTCGACAGTGTGAGGAATAACAAAGTCCGGGCTGATTCCGGCAGGATATACCAAAGCCACCGGAACAGACTGCGCAGCCAGGCCCACCAATAAGTGTTCAAGCAATGCCGAATACTCCGAAACAGTGCGCTCGGATACGACTAAAACCGGCCGCGGCAGCTTGGCAGCAGTTTTTTCCTGTGTTGAATTTTCCTGTTCTTCGCCCATTGCTCCAGACCCACAAGTTTAGACCATAAACACGTTATACTAACTGAGAACTGCCGACAAAACAACAGACAACATATTACCGGAAAATTAGTTACTCATCTATAACAAAAATTATAGACAGTATCGGCCAAGGTCGCTGTTAAAACAACGAGGCCCATACCGCACGGTACAGGCCTCGATTTGATGCAAAAAAGGGGTCTTCAACAACAGTTCATTACGGCCATAACTGCTCTTGGAGCCACGTTGTCGCCATCGCTGTAAAGTCCTTGAAGTCAATTCGGTCGTCCTCATAGATATTCGTGTTGGTATCAGGGTACAGCAGCAGTGGGAGCGGCTGAATATAAGTGGAGCCCACGGTCATACCAGCCAGATTACAAATCTCAGCCTGCGACAGGGCGTAATCATAGATGCGGAAGTCGTCTATCCTGCCGGTGAGCAGACCTCTGGGTACATGCTTGTCGCCTATCGGGTCCCAGTTTGTGGCGGTCTCGGCACCAAGCCTTAATACAGCAATGTTTTCTATTGGTATGGTTGCAGGATCGGTGTTCCAGTTCCACAATGCGCCATTAAGATATACCTTCAGTTCGCCGGCATTACAGTCTTTTGTAATGGCCCAATGGTTCCACTTGCCTTCGACATCCTCGAGGTTCGGTGTTTTCATAACCCAATCGAGATGGCCTTGGGCGTCGTTGCCGATGGTGGCATAAACGTTATTATTTGCCGGCATAAAGTAGAGGTTTAAATTTCTCCATGTCCAGGTGTCGTTGAGATCCTCGGGATGGTCGGCAGGGTTCTCAGCGAAAAACAGATGCCGGTGGGTATCTACGACGGGTTTGCCGTCCCAGGTTTCTACGTCACCATAGTGCCACAGCGAAACCGTAATCTGCTCACTTATACCTGCAAACAAAGCCACAGGAACCTCCACATACGTGCTGAAGCCGTCAAAAAGTAAGGCTTTACCGAAAACATTGAATCGGTCAAAGCCATAGGCGGGCGGGGCATTATCCACAACATGGCCGTCGTAGTGGTTGCCCGAAACGTCCGCAGCGCTGCCGTCAAACGGGTAATTAAGCACAGGCGGAGAGCAGGGGTCTTCTACCTCCACACTCCAGGTGGTTGTGCCCCAGTGAAGCGAAAGTTTCTTTAGGTCCCTCATATCAGTAAAGCAGTCGCCGGTAACATCGCCTGCAGGCCCGTACTCCGGCACGCACCTGGAAACATAAATCCTTACGTTGTCAATGTAAATCCTCTGCATTCCCGTCTTGACCCCGTGACCCACACCTATAATCAGCTGCTTGATTCTGGCAAGGTTTATTACCTCCGGGGATGTAAAATCGGCAAG
>DATKWV010000067.1:0-6169 GCA_035529405.1 Sedimentisphaerales bacterium
CCCAGCGTGACGAAGTCGAGGCCATCTTCAGAAAGCCAAAAAATATCTACGAAACAATCGCACAATCAGCAGCCGAACAATAATCACCACATTGCCAGCCCGGCGGTGCCCTCTATCATTGCCGAGCCTGCGAAGCAGACCGTGTTACCGCATTTAGTTTTTCTTCAGGTCGCGGTAGCTTATCAGCTTTATATTTCTTTTTCGGATTATTTCCTTAACCTTTTTACTTGTCAGGGCCTTTGTAACCGCAGCCCTGTGTACCGACATACGTATGTTCGGGTCATCGTACCGCGTGGAAATTGCCCGCATTTCAGGCGTATCCAGCCCCGGGTGGCAGCCAATCTCCCATAAACCCGGTTCAAGGTTTTTCAATATCTCGGCGACAGTCTTTTCCTTTTGTTCGGGCGGTATTTTCCACAGGCTTGTTGACCTTTCCACCCCCATATATCCCACAATACCCAGTTTGTATTCTTCGGCAAGGGTGGCTGTCAGGGCCTTCAATTCCGGCGTAGCTTCCGCTGTACCCATATGGCACGACAAATGACTTATATTCGGAATTTCTCTTAGCGCAAGCTCAATCTGTGCGCGAAGCTCCTTTTCAACCTCGCTTAGTTTCGGCCTGGCCTGCAGGAAACCGTAAGTGCCGCAGTAGTATTTGTCGTATGCGGGGTTGGCATCTGTCCTGGCAAAGAAATAACCGTCCTTATCGACTAAGCTGGGCACCTCGCTTGCAGGTGTTACCGGCTTCCATTTGTACAGGTCCCATTCGCTGGTAAGTGTAAGATGAACCCCGACGTCAAGGCCCGGATTTCGCTTGAGTATTTCAACCGCCTGGTTAAACCACGGCCCCGGTACCATCACCTCGGCGCAGGTTAAAATCCCGTTTTTATATGCCTGCTCAAACGCAGCGTTGGCCGCGTGACAAAATCCTATATCATCCCCACGAACAATAAGTCTGATTTCTCCCCCAAACTTGTCTTTGCTGTTTTCGACAGCTATCCCCAACACCGCCCAGGCGCTTGAAACCGCTGCCAAAGTCAGGACAAGAAGATACCATCTCCGCTTATACGACATAAAAACATCCCTTCAGGCTCCGTATTTCCCGTGCGATAACTATTTGGGCACTATCAGCAGTGCCATTCGCCGGTGTGCTGTCCGGGGTGGCTGTTCCACTTTCGCCAGTTCCGCCAGGGATTCCACTATCTCATTGAGCATTTCGTACCCGCGCTCCTGGTGCAGCATCTGACGGCCTCTGAACAATACCGTAAACTGTACCCGGTGCCCCTTTTCCAGAAACTCCCGGGCATGGTTAATCTTGATGGCCAGGTCGTGTTTGTCCGTCTCGGGCCGAAGCCTGATTTCTTTCAGCGCCGCATTATGACGCTGGCCTTTCTTGTGTGCCTCACGGGCTTTGCGCTTCTGCTCGTAAAGCCACTTGCCGTAATCCATTATCCGGCAAACGGGCGGGTCGCTTTTAGGCGCAACTTCCACAAGGTCCAGCCCCGCCTCAAGAGCCTTGTTAAGCGCCACATGCCTGTCGACTATCCCTGCCTGGTTGTTTGTCTCATCTATGAGCCGAATCTTGGCGGCCATTATCTTGCTGTTTACCCGTAAACCCTTTTTTCCTATTATGCTTCACCTTACCTTTCCTGAATCCGGCAGTATCAATCTGCCTCGGCCCTGCCGGCAGCCGACCAAAACCCTGATTTAGTATGTCAGGGCAACGGCCTTATTTCTAACCTTTTCTTCCATTATCGTCAAAAAAGTTTCTACCTCTTCTGTTTTGTTCTCCTTGACGCCGCGCATTCTTACGTTCAATGTACCCGATTCCGCTTCTTTAGGCCCCACAACCAGCATATATGCCAGCTTGTCTGCATGGCCTTTGGCGATTTTGACCCCTATTTTCTCGTCCGACAAATCCATCCTGCATCGCAGGCGTCTTTGTTTGAACCTGCTGTAAACACCGGCGGCATACTCATTGGTTTTTTCGCTTATGGACAGTATCCTTGCCTGCTCCGGTGCCAGCCACAGCGGCAGATTGCCCCCGTAGTGTTCCAGAACAATCCCCATAAAACGTTCGAAAGAACCTAAAATCGCCCTGTGAATCATTACCGGTGCCTTTTCGGTATTATCCTTGTCGGTATATACAAGGTCGAACCGCTGCGGCATCGAAAAATCAAGCTGTATGGTACCAAGCTGCCACGACCTCCCAAGGCAGTCCTTTACGTGAAAATCAATTTTCGGCCCGTAAAACGCCCCGTCACCCGGATTGACCTTGTACTCGATTCGTTTATACCCAAGGGCATTCTTAAGCGCCCCGGTAGATATTTCCCAGATACTGTCACTGCCTATGTGCTTTGCCGGCCTGGTCGAAAGTTCGATATGGAAATCCTCGAATCCGAACGCCCTGTAAACCTCGAACGCAAGTTCGATAACCTTTATTATTTCCGGCTCTATCTGCTCGGGAGTACAAAAAATGTGCGCGTCGTCCTGCGTGAATTGTCTTACCCTGAAAAGCCCGTGCATAACGCCGCTGGCCTCGTGCCGGTGAACAAGACCAAGCTCGGCAACCCGAAGGGGGAATTCACGGTACGAGTGCTGCCTGCTTTTATAAACCAGGCACCCGCCGGGACAGTTCATCGGTTTTATGGCGTAATCCACCCCGTCAACGTTTGTAAAGTACATGTTCTCTTTATAGTTGTCCCAATGACCGCTTGCGTGCCAAAGCTGCTGGTTAAGAATAATCGGCGTTTTGATTTCCTCGTAACCGTACTTATCGTTTACCTCGCGCAGAAAGTCCGTTATCGCATTCCAGATAACCATACCCTTGGCGTGAATAAAGGCAAAACCCGGACCGGCCTCGTTGAAGCTGAATAAATCCATCTGCCTGCCCAGAAGCCGATGGTCGCTCTTTTTGGCCTGGTCAAGCCTTGACAGGTACTGCTCAAGCTCTTTATCGGTAGGCCAGGCTGTCCCGTAAACACGCTGAAGCATCTTCTGTGTCGGGTCTCCATGCCAGTATGCGCCGGCCACGGACATCACCTTGAAACTGCCGCACCTGCCGGTGCTGGGTATATGCGGTCCCCTGCAGAGGTCTTCAAAACCGTCACCATGCGAATAAAAACTCATGACTTCGCTGTCGGAGTTTCTTATATTGTCAATCTTATACTTGTGGCCGGCCATCTTTTTCAACGCTTCGCTTCTGGACATCTCGGTACGGACAAACGGCCTGTCGGCCTTGACGATTTCGAGCATCTTTTGCTCTATGGCTTCAAAATCGCCCGGTCGAATCGGCTCATCCAGGTCTATATCATAATAAAATCCGTCTTCGACAACCGGCCCGTAAACAAGCTGTGCCCCAGGCCAGATTGTGCATATCGCCTCCGCCATTATGTGAGCGCAGCTGTGGCGCATTATCTCAAGACCGCCGTTTTCCAGTGTAACCACCTCGAAACTTGAATCCCCCCTTACAGATGCGGACAAATCCACCAATTCCCCGTTTATTCGCGCCGCTATCGCCGTGCTGGCAACTGTGCCGCCGACCTTCTGAGATAATTGCTCCGCGGTCGTACCGTCTGCCACTTCCAGTGTACTGCCATCGGGCAACCTTACTTTTGCCATATATCTGTCCGGTTTTACCAAATCACCTCTTTCGCCGCCGACTGCAGCCGGTCGTATTGTTCGGCCGTGCCGGTACAGTGCAGCAAAACACAAAACCAGAAGAATTCTAACCCACTCCGAAATCCGTGTCAATAATTTTATGACCGCACCGACAAGCCCCTGTCGGCCTTCTTGCCCGATAACATCACCCGGCAGCCCTGAAAAGCCGCCCCTGCAATGCTTTGCCGCCTGCAAAAGATTCTTTGACTTGTCTGCGGTATAACAGTATGCTATTGTGATTGAGCCGTGGTTTGTTATTGCCTGCCTTCTTGCGGGTTCGTACCCATGGAAACATTCATTTGCATAAAATGTCTTCTCGCTGCCGCGCTGTTGGCTGCGCCGGTACCGTCTTTGTTAATCTCGCCTTTGAAGCTCTCCTGCCTTTTATTCTGGGTATATATCGGCTTGTATTCCGTTCAACGCGTACAGTTCGGCTCCATCGTGCCGCACAGCCGTAAATCGCTTGTCAGTTTCGCGGCACTGTTTGCAGGCCCGATAGTCCTGGCCGTGCTGTTTATCATAGACGCCACAAAAAACGCTTTCCGGCTCAGGGGCAAAATGCTTGAAACACTGAAGAAAAAACTCTGGAACTTCTCCATGCGCTTCAGGTACTCCGGTTTTGCCGTGTCCAGAAACGAATGGTTCGTAAAGCTGCTCGATTCCTCGGGCAAGGAGCTCAAGGATATATACGCCCAGGGCAAGCTGCACAAAAAAGACAGCCGCATTCTTGACCTGACAAAAGAAATAGTCCTCGAAGCACTTGACCAGCGGGCAAGCGATATCCTTATCGACCCAAAGGCTGAATCTGTCTATACTCTCAGGTTCCGCGTGGACGGCATTTTGAGGACGATTGAAGAAATAGACCATGACACCTGTAAGGCGATTATTAACAGCATAAAAGCCGTTTCAGGCATGGATATAGCCGAAAAACGCAGGCCGCAGGACGGCTCTTTTGTGGCAAAAACCCCCGATTCCACAACCAGCTTCCGCGTAGCAAGCGCCGGTGTGCTCAACGGCGAAAAATTATCCATAAGGGTCCTCAACCAGAACGCCGGCATGTTCACGCTCAACAATGTAGGATTGTCGGAAAAGCAGCGAGACATCATAAAGGATTCTATTGCCAAACCTTCTGGTATGATACTGCTGTGCGGACCGACCGGAAGCGGCAAAACTACGACCCTCTACGCCATGCTCAACCAAATCGACCGCTTCACCCGCAATGTCATCACTGTCGAGGACCCCATTGAATACGTGCTGCCTCATGCCAGCCAGATTGAGGTCAATCCGAAGGCCGATATCACTTTTGCAAACAGCCTCCGCAGTATCCTCAGGCAGGACCCCGACGTAATCTGTGTCGGCGAAATAAGGGACAGTGAAACCGCCGAAATGGCCCTGCAGGCCTCACAAACAGGCCATCTGGTTCTGGCAACCATACACAGCAACAGCAACGCCACGGCCCTGATTCGCCTGCTGGATTTAGGTATCACACCGCTGCTTTTATCCTCGGGTTTAAGTGTTATCATCTCTCAGCGCCTGCTTCGCCGCCTTTGCGATAACTGCAAGACACGCGCGACACTTACTCAAAGCCAGATACACATGTTCCGCAAGAAAAAAATAAACTACACGAGCTTATGCCAAAGCGTCGGATGTGACGTCTGCAGCGGCGAGGGCTTTTACGGCAGAACCGCTATCTTTGACATACTGCTGCTCGATGACCAGTTGAGGACCTCTATTGGCAACAGCACCCTGTCCATCGAGCAGCTTAGAAAAGACGGCGATAAAAGAGGCAAATCCAACCTGCAGAAACAGGGATTAAAAAAAGTGGTTTCCGGAATAACAAGTCTTGAAGAACTGGACAGAGTATTGGGATAAAAATCTATGGTTTTTTGGTTAAACATGATATTTGCGGGTTTCTTCGCTCTTTACGCCTGGAAAAAAGGCTTTTACGAATCCTGGGCATTGCTGTTCAATATCGTCATATCAATATACCTGGCTGTCTTTTTAAGACCGGCAATCGCCAACGTCTTCCCCGCTGCCGACAACACCGCTTATAACCGCGCATTGCTTGTGATAGCGATAGGGGCAGTTTCTTTTTTTATTCTTCACGGCCTGTCCTATGCCCTCATCACAGGTCAGTTTGCCATCCCGTTTCCAAAAATACTTGACACCTTTGGCGCGGCTTTTCTGGGTTTTGTGACCGGCTATTTAATCTTCAGCTTCCTGGTTATTATTATGAATATCACACCGCTGGCCGACAAAAAACTCGTGAAGGCAATCGGTTTTACCGCACAGTCTGCCGAAAAAAACTTTACATACCTGTGCCGCTGGTGTGACGGTGTCAATGCTATAGCCGCTGCTGCCGACAGCAGCCGGTCCACTGCACAACTGCTTAACACACTTGCTGAAACCGCCAAAAAGCAAACGCCTCCCGGAACTACCGCCCAAAGCCCCCAGCCCCAGCCTGCCGCTGCCGTCGAACCGAACCGCCCCCAGGCCCCTGTCACCGGGC
>DATKWV010000068.1:0-11829 GCA_035529405.1 Sedimentisphaerales bacterium
CTGGCTGAACTTGACCTGCAGGTCGGTGGGCCAGTAAGTGCCTCTTATGGGCATATGCAGTATCTGCCGGCCGTCAAAGCTGTAAAGCATATCCATGTAATGCCGGGGGCGAAGATTGCCTGCACCGGCCCAGTCGCTTACCGGTGTAATATCCATTAGAACAGCCCCGGTTTTATAATCGATTGTCTCGGGTATCTTGACGTCCTTTGCTGTCTGGGTATCTTTATTTACATACGGAGCAACCTTGCCTATAACTTCACCCACCTTGACTGTAAAGTCCTGGTTGTACCAGTAGCCCAGCATATACCTGAATACCGTTATAGTCACAATCTTTGCAGCCTCTTGAACCTGCAGTGGGAATAAGTATGTTCTTTGAGGAATCCTTACCTCGTCGGTGATATCGGAATACCCGCTCCATAGAATCACATCGTTTTTAAATCCGTTGTCTTCATCCCTGAATCTATCCGTACCGGCAATAGGATTGAACACACCGATCCGCATTCTGTACTGGTAGCATTTTCCTGCTTCGACGGTATCGTCATTCATCCAGACGACTAAAGATTCACTGAGCTGCCTAAGGTTGGTTTTCTTATCAATCGTTAATTCCTTCATTTGACTGTAAAAATCCGATACCTTCCTGGTTTCCTTCTTTTTTCTCACGGGCCGTTGACTTGCACGGTCTCTTTGCTGCGCGGTTTTTCTTGGGCGGCGTGCGCTGGTTGTCCTGGTACTTGTAGGAGAAGGGGTGGCGACCGATAGAGGACTTAACGCCCATTCTTCGAGGCTCATTTGCGAAGTTGTGGTTTTAGGCTTGGTGCGCTGCCGGCCGGCTTCCTCCTCTCGCTGCTTTTTTTCCGTTTCCCTGGCCTGACGCTTTTCCTGTAATTTAAGGTCCTGCAGATATTTGACATATTCTTTGTGCAGTGAGGGCGGAAACCATTCCTCCTGAGCCGAGGCTATCTGGTAACATTGCGGCTGAAGCAGGTCCTTCTGAAAATCGATATTGTTGAACTGCAGCAGGCGCACCTTTATTCCGCCCGGCGGAAGCTGCCGCACGTCTTCGATGACCTTGAACATCTCTTTGCGCTGGTCAATCTTTGTCCGAGGCACGTCCTGCCACTGACTCCAGGGGCCCTTGTCGGGGTCCACTGAAAACGTCTGGTCGTTGTTGTTATAGCCCAGCAACTCTTGTCGTTGAAGCTGAACAGCCGCAAACACCGCTTCGGCCAGGCACGGGTCTCGCCATTCCGGGCGGATTTTATCACCCGCAAAACTGTCCTTAAACGCATCGTACAGATACGAGACGTCGAAACTTCCTTCAACGGTAACAATGTCAATGTCGTTTGGTTCCTGCTTGGCCGCCGAATATGGCTTTTCCATGTTAACCTCTTCGGTGGGAACGTATGCCACAGCCCGTATATGCTCGACTGAAATATCCGCAGGGGGATTAATGACGGGGATACGATATTTGGGCTGAGCGGCCATCGCATCCGAAACAGGACGCGGAACAGGAGGATAAACCTGCAAATCAATATTGCTTATTGACGAATCCATAACTGAAAGAAAATCATTCAGCCGCGATACGTATGGTTGTACAGGTTCGCCCTTACGGTTCAGACTGGTCCTCAACCGCTGGGCCTGTTCGTTTATGAAAGTATCAATTTCACCGGCCGCCAGCTTGTTTTTCTCGTACTCGACGTAGTTGGGACTTACGAAAACGCGGCTTAAAAGAAGCCACGAACATACCACCCCTGTGAGAATAAGCACCATCTTCTCAATATGCCGTTCGAAAAAATTGCTTCTATTCTTCATTTTTATCTCAATATCACTGCTTATCCCGGCAGGCGCCTTTGAAAGGCGGATTATACAAATTCAATCCGCCAGCAAAACTTTCGCCCGTTCTTCTTATCACCTGCCTCTTATGCTCCTGCCCGTCAAGCCCTGCTTCGATTCCTTGACAGATTCAGGCTTAATCGCGTCATAACCGCTTTTATTAAAGATATACTCGCAGGCCAGATTCAGTTTTACCACGGCGTCCTGCCCGTACCGATAAAGCCGATGAGCAGAGTCCTGGCGGTCTACAGGCACCATATCATATTTCAAAATCGTTATCTGATTGTGTTTGAAAATCTGCTCGTTTGCCTGCCCGAAGTAGCCCTTGAATTTATGCTGCTTAACACTGCAAAGCTCTTTCATAAAACGCAAAACCGCCTTTACATCGACAATAGCCTCTACGCTAAAATGCACAACATCGATGTCGTTGTTGGAGACCCTTTGCGTGCAGCTTTCCTTCAATGTCGCGGTTGTGGGCAAAACATATTCGCATCTCTTTTGTGTACCACTTGCCGTATACCGTGACACCTTTTCCCCGAAGCTTACACTTAACAGCCGTTTGACGGACGATGTGTAAACACTGTCGGAATTGGCATTGACAGAACCTGCGGAATCGATAACGTCTTTGATAATCCAATAGGCCAGTTGCCAGCGCCAGCAATTATCCGTGTCTTCCTTGATACTCGTGTATTTGTACTCATTCCAGTAGTCGTACCCGGCCAGGTCATGGACATTGCAGTAAACTGAAGCTGATTCAGCCTTTTCACGGCATAGTACATTTGTTATTTTCTCGGCTACCGTGCCGGTACCGGATGACCTGCCGAGGGCCGAACCTGTCGAAAACGACCCTGAAAATGCCGGCGCATACGTACTGCTGCGGGAAGATTGTGCAGTTGAACCGCGTATGCTTCTGTCCAGCTCAATATCTGAAGGACAGTCCAGAGCGTTTACACGCACAAGTAATTGCTCCAACTCGCTGCGGTACTCCTGTCCGAACCGCTCGAAGATAAGTGCTGATGTGTCCTTGGGTTCAGGGAATATTCCGTAACTTAACAGCTGCCTTTGAGTGCTTTGCTTTGCCAGAAGCGCAAGCTGATTGGCGTCCGTTGCGTAATCCTGCTGGTACTGTTGCACAAGTTTCCACTGCTCGCTCGACGGGCTGTTCTTGCTGAGGGACTGAACGTTTTTGCCCGTCGAAACGCTGGTTTCGGTTATCTCTTTCGTCAGCTTGTCGCCCATAAATATCGATAATATTAACAGCATTAACGCCACAACGGTTATAATAACGGGCACCAGAAGGCTCGAATAGGATGTCAGGAAACTTAGTTTTGCCAAAACATCTTTGTACCTGGAAGTATCCATATTTCAGTTCACCGGTCTGTTATTCCACCTTTTCTTGTTCGACGATTACCACTCAATAGCCTGTAAACAAATTGTCAATTCCGCTGCATGCCTTATTACGGCGCTGCCCGTTTCGGAGCATTTTTCCAGACAAACTTCATGTTCAACGCAAACCAGTGGTCATTCACCTCGTACATGACTTTACCCAACCTGTCCAGTCTTTGCCTTCCGTACTCGTTCATCTCAGGCACTCTGCTGATAATCTCCTTGGTCATCGGGTCAACAAGAACAGACCGAACACCTTTTATCTGGTCGCTTTTCTTTTCAGTGGGTGTCTCCGCCAGGCCTATGCCCTCCGGCATGCTGGCAAGCGGGTCCACCTCACCTGTTTGTATCTGAAAATGCTTACTGTCCGTTTTACTGAATAACTCGAACGGGCAGTTACCATCCACGATATCGTCAGGATGCATAAGCCGGGTTATAACACCCCACTTACTGCTGTCTTCTTTAACACCCGGCGGGTCCATCAGTTCACCCATGTTTTCATAGGGGCTGTAGCCGGCTATACTTACAAGAAATCCCGGCTTGCCTTGCTGTTCGGTGCTCTGTATGCCCCGGCCTGTGCTTGAGGGTCTGTACCCGGACCTGGCTGAACTGGGAGCACCCTCCATCATAATCTCCATGATTCTTTGCTGTTCGATAGCTTTCTCTGTCTCTGTCTTTTCTCTGGACACTGTAAAAGTCATCCCGCTGAAATCCGTAGTTTCCACGTCGCTGGTAAACTGAATCGACATGTTGGTTATAAACATCTGCTTTCGCTTCTTGCGCGGAATCTCCAGAATTGATTCCGCATCGCCGTCGGCAAAGGCCCTGTAAAGATTACTTTGCCCGGGATTGTTTTTCTTGTTGGGCAGAACAGCCAGCAGAACCTCTGTAAGCCTGGGTACCACGTCTCTGTATTGAAAATACTCGAACTGCTTTTGTATAGTCGCTTCAAAGGCCGGCGTTTTGCTTTCTTCTGTTGTGAGTTTTTGCTGACTTTCGTTTGCGGCCTGAATCAGGCTCCTGACTTCCTGTCTGACTCTGCTGTTGTCGCCGTAGGCTTTCCTGTCCAAAAGTGCCCTTGCGAACGATAAAACTGAAACCAGCAGCAGCATACAGGCTGCTGCGACAAAGTATTTACTTTTATTGGCCCACGCCATCGACCTTGCGGCACTGCGAGGCAGCAGATTACTTTCTATTTTCCCCAGGCCCAGGCCCTGCACACCAAGCCCGTAAACAATACCGAAGTCGCTTACATTCTCATGAAATTTCGCTGCCGAGACGTTCGGTGCCAGTGTAAGATTCTTGAAAGAGTCGGGTCTCTCAACGGGTATCTGCAGTGACTGCTGCAGATATTTCAGCAGGCCCCGCATCTTTGTACCGCCGCCGAAGGCTATTATCCTCGATAATTGGGTATTGGGATTGGAGTTGGTGTAAAAACCCAGCGAGCGCTGAATCTCCGATGATAAATCGGAAAAGACCGGCTTCATGGCCTGCAGTATCTGCCGGGCGTATTTGCTCATGGGAGCGGTACGTTTAAGCTTCTCGGCTTTTTGAAAATTCAGCTTGAAGGCATCCGCTATGGCCATGGTAAAGGCGTTGCCGCCCATGGGAATGGCCCTTTGCCACGGCGTTGATTTCGTACAGACAACCAGGTCCGTATTCTCGGCCCCTATGTTCAGTATCACGGTGGCTTTGGTGTCGGAAGCGGTCAGGTCCGGCCGGTCGTAGAGCAGATAATTGTACAGGGCCATAGGAGCCATTTGTACATAGCGTATCTGGAGATTTTCGGCGGTAAAATACTTTAATGCCTCGTTGACCACATCATTTTTTATGGCAAAAATTCCGACCCTGCTTTGGCCTGAGTCCGTTTCCGTGAGCATCTGCCAGTCCCACTGAACCTCACTGATATCGAACGGGATTTGCTGCGATGCCTCGAACTTTACGATTTCGGGGATGCGTTTTTGTTCCACGGGAGGCAGGTTCACAAACCTGGCAAAACTGTTTTGGCTGGGCATGGAAATGATGATAATATCTTTTTTGCCCACATTGTTTTCGGTTACAAACTGATGCAGACTCAGCGCGGTCAGTTCGTCTCTTTCAGCGGGTTTTACACTGGTGCCGCTGAGGATTTTAGTGTGCTCTATGTTGGCAAAGCCCACCACCTCCAGGGCCCCGCCGGCATCGCTTAACTGCAGCGCCTTCAGGGAGCTGTTGCCGATATCTATTGCCCATACCCCGCCGAATTTCGTCGCCATTAGAAACCCCTTGTTTCGTGCGCGAACATAAATCTATTATTGTAAATCCACGGGTATCATTATAAATTATACCATACTATGAAAACTTTTTCCATCGATACCCTCGGCTGCAAAGTCAATCAGTACGAAAGCCAGCAGGTTCGAGAACTGCTCGAACGTCTTGGCCTAAGCCAGATACGCACCTGCGAAAGGCCGGACCTGGTAGTAATCAATACCTGCTGCGTAACCGGCACCGCATCAGCTAAAAGCCGCCAGCGCATCCGCAGGGCAGGTAAACTAAGTCCTGGGGCCGTTATAATAGCCTGCGGCTGTCTGCCGAGCATCCGCACCGCCGAGCTTAATAATCCGACAGAAAGCGTTCGTATAATCCGGCATCGAACCCGTCTTGCCGTTGAGTTAGCCCAGATAGTACAGGGTAAGACCACAGCCTCCTGCCCAACAGCATCCCACGCCTGCCCGCATAGTTATATTAAACCACAAATGGCAGACGAAATCAAGTACAAAAAAAACTTAGTCGCAGTACCTCAGTTAATGGCGTTAAAGGCATTTAAGGGCCATACAAGAGCGTTTATAAAGGTTCAGGACGGCTGTGACGGCTGCTGCAGTTACTGTATCGTGCCCAAAACGCGCAGTGTCCTTTCCAGCAGGCCGTCTGAGATGGTGATTCGGGAAGCAAGGGACCTTGTAGCGGCAGGGCATAAAGAAATTGTTTTAACCGGTGTTTTTATCGGAGCTTACGGCCAGGAAAGCGTCAGAAGGACAAACTGGCCGAACGGAAACAATGAAAAACTGGCGCTGCTGCTGGAACAAGTATCTCAAATACCGGGCCTTTCGCGAATCAGGTTAAGCTCACTGGAACCTGCGGACGTAACACCACGGCTTTTGGATACCTTCTGCAGATGCCGTAACATTATGCCTCATCTGCACCTGTCGCTTCAGTCGGGTTCCGATACGGTGCTGGAGAGAATGTGCAGGCAGTACGGCAGGGATGATTTCAGAAGTACAATTGGACTGATTAAGGACCGGCTGGACAGGCCGGCGATAACGACCGACCTGATAGTGGGTTTTCCGGGCGAAACCGATACTGATTTTGAGCAGACCATGGAATTGGCGAGTGAGGCTGGTTTTGCAAAAATACACGTGTTCAGCTTTTCAGCCAGACCCGGCACGGCGGCGGCGAAGATGCAAGATGTTGTGGATAAAAGGGTTGTGAAGAGGCGTTCTGCGATATTGCGGCAGCTTGACAGGGAACTGGGTTATGAATTCCGGCAGCAGTTTGTCGGCCAGCCGGCAGAGGTACTGGTGGAAGATGATGGTCAAATGCCGGCGGGCAGAACGGAACGGTATTTCAAAGTCCGCATCCACCCGAACGGTCATATTTATCAAAAAAACCAGCTTGTACGGGTTGAATTGACGGCAAACGGCGCAGATGCGGCGATGGGCAGGGTGATAAATAACGCGGGCGGGTGCTATTAACGCAGGCGGGTGCAATAAACCTGCATAAACCGGCGGGACTTTGATGCAGAACCGGGGGGATTTTCGGCTGGAAAAAACTCAAAAAAAATCGAACAATCAAAATTTGGGCAAAATTCGAACGTATTTGGCGGGTCGAAGGGCATTTTCGGCCTAAAAACGCGGGTTTGGCCTCAATCAAAACCGTCCACCCTCGAAAAAACGCAAAAAAACGCCCAAAAAAAGATGCCAAAATGACAAAAAAGCGCGGATTTTGCGCCAAAACGACAAAAAAACGCCGGATTTTGTACGATTTTTTTCGCGCTATTTCCGGAATTGATTGACGCAAACCGTGACTCGGGGCTGATGACTCGTCGCTCGTGACTGGTGACCCCGGGGCGGAAAACACCAAAACCGAGACGCTAAACCCGAAACAATAGCAAATGTTCAAAATACGAAATTCAGAACAAACAAGCGATAACCGCGGTTCTGGGGGCTGGTTACGGACAGAACACAGAAGGTTCGTAGTTCGTGAGGACAAATAACGGGGTGGGAACTGATTGGCTGGTGTCACCATTCCTGGTGAAGGCCGAGAATAGAACAGGGCCGAAAATGCTAAGCAGTGCCTTATAGTCACGAAAAAAACACGACACAGCGGAAAAATGGACAGAAAAAAGCTTGACATTTTAGTGGCAACAGGTAACAATAGTATATAAAGGAAGTTACATTATCACACATTAATTTTGGCAGGAGGACAGAAAATGAAAAAGTCAGGGGTCTTTGTTGGTACAGGCGTTTTGGCGGCACTTTTGGCTCTGAATTCGGCGGTTCTGGCAGGCAATACCATTACGGTCTGCTGGGACGGCAGCGGCGACTATACAACCATTCAGGCGGGCATCAATGCAGCCGCCAATGGTGATGAGGTTGTTGTATGCCCGGGTACATACTACGAGAATATCAGTTTCGGCGGCAAAAACATTATCCTGACATCGACGGACCCGGATAATCCCAGCGTGGTAGCAGCAACAATTATCGACGCCGGGGGTTCAGGTAGTGTAGTAACTTTCTCCGGCAGCGAGAGCACAAGCTGTGTATTAACCGGTTTCACAATTACAAATGGTTATAGCCAATTTAGTTATGCAGGACAACTATTAGGAAAAGGGGGTGGTATACGTGGCAATAATACTCAGGCGACGATTACCAACTGCAGGATTATAAATAATCGAGCTGATGGTAGTTATGTTGAGGGTGGGGGTCTGCATAGATGCAATGGCACCATCAGCAACTGTGTGATATCAGGAAACAGAGCCACCGCAAGTCAAGATAGTTGGGGTGGCGGGTTGTATGGGTGCAATGGTGATATTATTAACTGCGAGATAACAAATAACGTCGCTACAGGGGAGGCGCAGGGGGGGGATTGTTTGCGTGTTGCGGTAAAATTGACAGATGTAATATATCAAACAACAGGTGCGGCAACTCGGGGGCAAGTTTTTGCTATGGCGGAGGGCTGGATGAGTGCGAGGGCATTATCAGAAACTCCATCATATCAAAAAACACAAACAATGGTTATGGAGCAGGTGGAGTAAACGAAGGTGGTATTATCATCAACTGTGTAATCGCAGGCAATATGTCCAGCAAGGGACATGGAGGCTTGGCTTTTGTTAGCAGCATCACGAATTGTATCATATGGGCCAACAGTCCGGACCAAGTTTATTATATTTCTGAACTGGACTACAGTTGTATTCAAGGTGGCAGTAGTGGGACGGGCAACATAAGTGATGATCCATGCTTTGTTGATGCTGGTAGCAACGATTATCATCTGCTTTCGGATTCACCTTGCATAGATACGGGTGACCCGGGTTATGTTCCTACAGCGGGAGAAACCGATATCGACGGTGAACCGCGAGTAATGGCCGGTCATGTAGATATGGGTGCTGACGAGTTCACCTCAATGCTTGTTCCAATTATAGGAATTTCGCCTACAGAGTTTGAGTTTTATGGCACCTGGGGCGCTGCCAATCCGGAGACACAGATTCTGACAATCCGAAATATAGGTGCCGACACATTAAACTGGGAAATCATTGAGAATTGTTCGTGGCTGGAAGTTTATCCAAATAATGGGCAATCTTCCGGAGGGCCCAATGAAGTTACTATCAGCGTTGATATATCAGGATTAGATTGTGGCACGTACGGTTGCAATTTAACAATTCAGGACCCTTGTGCGTTTAACAGCCCTCAGATTATTCCAGTGTATCTGCACATTACCGGCCCTGTAATAGAGCTATCTGCGATGCATTTTGAATTCACGGCTATTGAGGGTGGTGCAGATCCGCAAGATCAGATTCTGACTATCCGGAACAGTGGTTCGAGTGTTCTTAACTGGACGATTACCGAGGATTGCGGCTGGCTTTCCGTCGAGCCCAATATGGGCAGTTCAACAGGAGAAGGAGATAATGTTACCTTAAGCGCGGATATATTGGGTCTTGGCCCAGGCATTTATAATTGCGAACTACCGGTTTCTGATCCCAATGCGGAAAACAATCCGCAGACAGTCACAGTAATTCTACGCCTTGGAGACAGTGATAGTCAGCTACACGTTCCGTTAGAATATACGACGATTCAGGAGGCAATAGATGCGGCTTGGGGGGGTGACACAGTTATAGTTGCGGAAGGAACATACACAGGAACAGGCAACAAGAATCTCGATTTTCTCGGCAAGGCCATTACGGTACGCAGTACCGACCCCGAAGACCCGTGCGTGGTGGCGGCGACAGTTATTGACTGCGAACAGTCCGGCAGAGGGTTTGTATTTCAAAGCAACGAGGATGCAGATAGTATTCTTACAGGTCTGACCATTACGAACGGCCGGATTGCGGGAACATACGCCATTCCTGATGCGCATGGAGGCGGCATCTATTGCATTGGCGCTTCTCCAACAATAGCACATTGTTCTATTGTAAATTGCACAGCTTACGGGTGGAATGTGTATGGGTGTTGTCCTCCAGCAGGAGCAGGAGCTGGTGGGGGAATATCTTGCGTAGGCGGCAGCCAGGCTTTAATCATGAATTGCATAATCAGCGGGAATTTAGCCAGGTCCCCCGACTCTATTATAGGTGCTGAAGATGCTTACGGAGGTGGTATCTTTTGCAGCTCCGACAGTAATATAAATATTTACAACTGTATAATAACTGACAATACCTCTTATGGGGGGCGTGTGGATTCAGAAGTGTCTTTTTGGCACATCCCTCTAGGTAGTTACGGCGGTGGGATTTACATCAGTAACAGTTCAACAATTAAGAACTGCCTCATTGCTGATAATGAAACGGTAAGTGTTAAGGGTACCGATTATGATGACAATGTAATTTACGGTAAAAGCCGGGGTGCAGGGATTTACTGTGCCGGAAATGTTGTCGTGGATAATTGTACTGTGGAGGGAAATTACACCGAGCCGGCTGGAATAAGAGGAGAGGGTGGTGGAATCTACGGGCCGGCAATAATTACTGACTGCATAGTCTGGGGTAATTTATCAACTAGCCAATTACAGGCAGCTACAAGTGTTTCATACAGCGATATTCATGGTGGGTATGCCGGCACCGGCAATATCAATCTGAACCCGTTATTTGTAAGCGGGCCGCTGGGCGGTTATTACCTGAGCCAGGTTGCGGCCGGGCAGGCAAGTAATAGTTCGTGCGTGGATAGCGGCAGCGATACGGCGGCGAACCTGGGCATGGATATATTTACTACACGAACCGACCATATAAGAGACACTGGTGTCGTTGATATGGGGTACCACTACCCTTTAGCTGTAAGGTCTGCGGATATTGTCAAGAACTGGTATGTTGACTTTATGGATTTTGCAGTTCTGGCAGGCGAGTGGCTGCAATCGGGAGAGCCCGAATCACTCGCCGGTGACATCTTTGTAGACGGCCGGGTAGATATTGATGACCTCGACCTGCTAACAGATGCGTGGCTGGATTGTTACGTAACGGCGGCGGATAATCCAAGTCCGGGACATACGGCTGTGGGTGTGGATCCGAATACGACTCTTAGCTGGGCTGCGGGTGAGGGGGCGTTATATCATGATGTTTATCTTGGTACCGATGCCAATGCTGTAGCTGCTGCGGATTATCTATCGCCTGAGTTTAAGGACACGGTTTCCGAGCCGAACTTTGACCCCTGTGGTCTTGAGGTGGAGACGCTGTACTACTGGCGAGTGGATGAGGTTGGGCCGGCATGTACAAAAAAAGGTAATGCCTGGAACTTCAAGACATGGGACTTATTACCGTCAGAACCGGGTCTTGTCAGTTGGTGGAAGTTTGACGAAGGTCAGGGCGATATAGCCTACGATTCGGAAGGCAACAATGACGGGATTATTTACGGTGCACAATGGACTGGCGGACAAATCGGAGAGGCGTTGAGCTTTAATGATGATGGCGATGACCATGTTGAAATAGGAGACAAGTTTAATAGTCTTAATTGTCCGTTTACAATAAGCGCTTGGATTAATACCCCGAATGCTGAAGATTGGCATATGATTTTCGAGTCCGATAAACGGGATGGTCCGGGAAATTACTTTGGATTCTGGTTAATAATTGTAAATGACGGAACGGTGCAGATAATGTATGCAGACGGTACGGCTAACAATTCTACAGCCCGCCGTGCAAAGACAAGCAGTACAACAGTTCCGGATAATACCTGGGTCTTTGTTGCAGCGGTAGTGCGGGGTGCAACTGATATGGATATATACATTAACGCAACAGATGCAGGCGGTTATTACAGCGGTACGGGCGGTGACATGGTACATAACACGAACAAGGCAATAATTGGTTCGGCCTTCGATGGAGCAATTGATGATGTGCGTCTGTATAACCGTGCTTTATCCGCCCAGGAAGTCCGGCGGCTT
>DATKWV010000069.1:0-15281 GCA_035529405.1 Sedimentisphaerales bacterium
TTTTTCTTCCGGTCAAGATGACAGAGCAACCGATACCGAACAAGATTATAGTTGCAGGCTCGGGGTTGGGATAACCAGGAGCAACAAGGGTGGTGAGATAGCTTTTATCAAAAGTATATTCTCCGCGAACCCAATCCTGGCTGCTGCGCATAACCAGGAAGAACGAGTGCCTTCCGGCAGTTAAAAAGCCGTTGTCAAAGTGCCAGGCGGCGACCATGGGCGGCTCATACAGGGTCGTAAGTGTAATTTGTGAAAGTGTGGGCGCTACCCCCTGTTCGCTGGGGTCCTCGGGAGAATCATTTATTGAACCGATATTGTCATTAAGCGGCGTGCCGAAACTGTTCTCATTCAGGCCGAGGATACCGAAGAAATCCAGTGCGCCGGTGCTGATGGTTGCACTGAAGATTTGGTAGACGTAAATGTATCTTCCCTGTCCCGGTGCGGTTGGGAATCCGCCGGCGAATAGTTCGTCTCCGTTCGGACCCTGGGTATCATAGACAGCGAAATCGATTCGTCCCGCGATGCCGCCGCCCGTTTCGAACGGCTCGGTGAAATAACACCGTCCCTGGTAGTGAGAACTTTCAGGCAGTATTTCGGTCGTCGTTGCAAGAGTTTTCTTCGAAAATAGCGCTGTGACAAGAAATAGAGTCAATAGGATTCTTGTCCGTTTCATCTTTCCCCATCCTTCCTTAATCGGCATTTGTACAGATATTTTCGGTAAGGCCGTTCAACGAGAACGCCTTTTGTTAAACATAGTTAATGCTCCCAACCCAAGCAGGGCAACGGTAGCCGGCTCCGGGACGGGCGTAATCAGGCCGTCCGCTGTCGCAAGGACATAGCTTGAAGACGACATTCCGCTCAAAGCGGTTTGGCCGGAAAAATCAAACGGATAGTCACTGAAGAACCACAGAAGCGCCGAGTATTGTTGTGGGGCGACGGGTGTTTTGAATATGGCCTCAACACGGTCCGGTGGTGAGTTAACCAGGTCCCAGCACAGCGGCACGACACCATCGGTGTCATGTGCGGGAAATTCCGCAGCAGCAGCCGGCGACAGCGTTACCGAGAAAAAGCTCAGTGTAGCGTAGTCGGTATTGGTTACTCGGTAGGTGTATATGTACTGATTTGCGTTGGGGCCGGAGTTGTCATGCTGATAGACAGTGCAGGCGACCTGGGCTACGTTCACAGCAGGATCGAACATATTATACAAATCGACGGTGCAGTTATCGAGGGGCAGTCCCCATTCCGTCGGCACGGCGGAGGCGGTCTGCGAGACTGCAAGTGCAAGCAGCCAGGCCAGAAAAACGTATTTTGTTTTCATTTCCATTTTCCTTAAAAATCATTCGCTTAGCGCTTAGGTGTTAGGTAAGCGCGGACATTCTCCACCATAGCTCTCGAGTCTTCTTCCGCGAATGAGTTTTCCTCCGCCGTCAGCCTGGCAGTTCAAGCAAACCGCTGTTCTGCCGGGCCAAAACGGCTTGGCCCCAGACCGAAAAATTCAATTGCAAATACTTACTTGTCTGAGCCTTCTCCACCCCTATGCAGATATGCGCTCACAGACAAAAATAACTTACAAAAACATATAGAGCAATTACTTTACACGTGAGTTTTCTTTCAGCCCCCAAGCTGATAATGGTATTTAAGCAGATTAGTTTCCATAAGTCAAGTCTTTTTTTTAATTTTTTTGGTGTCACTGTGAAATAAGCGCGCAGGCGGGACAAAATGCGGTTTCTTGAGCAGAAAAACAGATATTATGGGGTTCACGCAGAAGTAAATTTTTTCAAACGGCGGCAACGGCGTTTTTGTTTTTTCCCGCAGATGTGGATATGATTGGTTCGGATTTGCGATAGGCAGTTGCAAACAGCGTGTATTTTTATCAGCGCAGCGGACGGGCTGAGGCTTTGATTTTACCCGTTCGGCTTTGCCTTTCTGACGGGTTTTTGCTGCACAAAGCGGCTGATATTACGAACGGCTTGGCGCAGCCTTTGTTCGTTTTCAACAAGGGCAATGCGCATATAGCCCTCCCCTCGCTCACCAAAGGCCCTGCCTGGGGCGATAGCGACTTCGGCGTGTTCCATAAGGTCCATAGCAAAGTCAATGGTTCCTTTGCCGTTGAGGTGCCGGTCGGGCACTTTTGCCCATACAAACATCGAGGCAAGTGGTTTTTGCACCTGCCAGCCTATTCGCTCAAGGGCCTCGCAGACCACGTCACGCCGCAGCTGGTAGCGATTGTTTTGGGCGATAATATCTGCGTCGCAGTGCCGCAGGGCAATAATGCCCGCAATCTGGATAGGCTGGAATATACCGTAATCGTAGTATCCCTTTACGGTGGCAAGGTGGTCGAGCATGTCCTTGTTTCCAGCTACAAAGCCGATACGGAAACCAGCCATATTGTAGGGCTTGCTCAAGGTAGTGAATTCCACGGCAATATCCTTTGCGCCCTTAGCCGAGAGGATACTCGGGGCCTTGTAGCCGTCAAAACAGGTCTGGCCGTACGCAAAGTCGTGAATGACAGCAATGCCGAATCGCTTTGCCATATCGATTACCGTCTCAAAAAAGCCCTGTTCGACAGTCATGGTGGTCGGATTGTGCGGGAAGTTGAGAATAAGCAGCTTGGGTTTCGGGTACAGCTGGTCTATGACCGAGGCGACGGTATCGAGAAATTTCCGGTCGTTGCCCAGCGGTACGCTTATAACGTTTGCTCCCGCCAGGGCCACGGAGTAGTTGTGTATGGGAAAGGCAGGGTCGGGGACAATGGCGGTATCGCCTGGTCCGAGCATCGCCAGGCACATGTGGCTGAAACCCTCCTTTGAGCCTATACAGGCCAGGACCTCTGTTTCGGGGTCTAAGGTGACGTTCCAGAGCTTGCTGTATTTTTTTGCGATTTCGACCCTGAGATTGGTGATTCCTCGAGATGCGCTATAACGGTGGTTTCTCGGGTCCTGGGCGGCCTGGCAGAGCTTGTCAATGACGGTTTGCGGGGCCGGGTCGGCGGGATTGCCCATACCCAGGTCGATAATGTCGGCACCTTGCTGGCGTTTTTGAAGTTTGAGGGCATTGAGCCGGCCAAACAGATAAGGCGGCAGACGTTTTATCCGCTCGGCAGGTTCGATTTTGAACTGGGCCATTTTTCAGCTTCCTGTAGGTCAATAAATTGTCTTAACGCAGACAGTTTACAGCCGGAACGTATTTTTTCAAAATTATTTCGGTTTTTTGTAAAAGGCAATACCGGCAGTCGGGTTTACAGCAGTAAGCTGGTTCCTGGTCTTACGGCCTCAAAGGAAAAAGGCCGCCTGTGTAAGAGCTTTATACCCAAAGACTTGTGATAATGGGCAGGGGCGGAATTGAACCGCCGACACACGGATTTTCAGTCCGTTGCTCTACCGACTGAGCTACCTGCCCTGCAATTACGAATTTACCAATATAAAAGAAGTATTGCAAGACAATTACAGCCCAAAGCTGACCCTGTCCCTACCGTACAGGTATAGGTTTTTTTAAGCGCCAATAATCCAGTAAACCAGCCAAATCAACAGCCCTACGACAGCCCAGGAAGCAAGAAAACCCGCAATGCCAACAGCCGTAGGCCTGGGAATCTCGAAGTCAGGATGGTTTATCAGCACGTTTCGGGGCCCGGGCTGTACACCCTCAGGCAAGGTAAAGGGCTGTACTTCAGGTTCATTGTTTCCAATAGGTGTGCGCAGGCAGGTGTAAATTCTTTCAAGTTTTCCACCGTCAACGGGTCGAGTAAATAAGCTTACTGCTACTATAGAAACAAAACCTGCGGCCAGGTAAAGAATCATCTGCCAGGGCAGGTATAGTTGACCTTCCCACAGCATAAAACCGGGCATATACTTTGCCAGCTGCAGGTTGAAGTCCCAGAAAACCATGCTTGCGAAGGCAATTTTGCTGGTGAAAAGCAATACGGCAAAGCTGGCCAGAGTACCCACCCAGGCGCCGGCAACGGTCGCCCGGCGCCAGAAAAGGCCTACCCAGAAGGCAATGCCCATCATCGCGGAAACCTTCCAAAAAACCTCCAAACCCTCTACCACACCTTTGAGGTTAAATGCGAACAGTACGCCCAAAGACACCACCAGGGCCGATACGACCCGGCCGACAAATACGTAATGCTTGTCGCTTTTACCAACAACAATAAGTTTTCTATATACGTTTTCGGTAAACAAACCGGAAGAGGCCACCATAAACGAATCGCACGTGCTCATAACAGAGGCCAACATGGAGGCGATAAATAAACCAATTAGACCCGGGGCAATTTTGGGCAGAAGACTGTGAGCCATCATCCCGTAGGCAAAATCCACATGTTCAAGTTCCTGTCCGGCATACATTGCAATTGCACACAGCCCGGTCAGCATCCACGCGATAGTACATACTCGCTTTGTGAACAACCCGGCAGTGACGCCCACCCGGCCTTCCATTTCCGTCTTGCCGGCTGCGGCGTTTGCCATTGAATGGGGCTGAGTTACCCAGCCGATAAGGGCGTTAAACGCTATTACCGCGATAAAAAACGGGTTGATTTCGCCAGGGGCTACAATCTTGAGCATGGAAGGGTCCAGGGCCTGCCGCAGGCCGGCCATGCCGCCAACTGCGTCCAGGGCAAACGGCAGCAGAAGAAATGACAAAACAATCGTCAGGATGCCCTGGACGAGGTTCGTGACGATAGCAGCACTCATACCGCCAGCTACACCATAAATGACAAACATCACCGTCATGGCAACAATGGCCAGATTCGGGTCGATGGTGCCGCCGGAGACGGCGGTAACCATGGCGCCGGAGCCTTTGAGCATAACACCAATACTGACCATTAGTTGGAGCATTCCAACAATTGCATACAAAACGCTGACACTTGGACCGTATCGTGCTTCGTAGTAATCACCTGTTGTCACGGCCCGCATTCGACGGAATATGGGAGCTATGACCCAGAAGAAAGGGGTGGCGAACAGCCATAGCCACTGGTACCAGATACCGGAGGCACCGGCAGTAAACGTTTTCGATGCGACGCTGACCGCCTGGTCGGAATGGGTGCCGGCACCAAACATAAAGAACATCATCATCACTTTTCCGAACTTGCGGTCGCCGATGAAAAAGCTGGCGGCACTTTTTACCCTTTTGGCCGTCCATATCCCGAGGATGGTAATACCAATCAGATATACAACAATAATTGACCAGTCGATAATACTCATTCCGGCTACCTGCATTCCTCTATCTCCTTAAATTCTGACCAAAATAAACGCCGCACGGCTTATTTGTGTACGGCAAACCGATTTTTCCGCTGGTCAAACGAAAGCTCGACAAGCGGCTTAATGTCATTTGCATTTACACCAATAAGTTTTAGCGGATTAAAGAATCCGACCTGCACTAACTGTTCGGCTGACAGCAGGTTCAACGAGGCCAAAAAGTTCATGCACTGCAGCATAGTGGCAGAAGAGCCGACCATATAGCCGGTATTTGGATTGTAAAGCCGGCCCGATACATCCAAGACCACGTCGTTGCCGCTGGCCTTGTATCGGCCGGCAGGCAAGCCAACCAGGGGAGAGCCGTCACTGACAACAATGCAGCGGGAAATACCTTTGGCTCTAATGAAAGTTTTAATAACAGCCGGCGGCAGGTGATGACCGTCGGTTATGATAGTTGCAGTAAGCTGGTCGTTTGCCAGACCAGCCCAGATTGTATTCTTATGCCTGTCTAAGTTTTTTGCCGTACCATTTCCCAGGTGTGTAAGCGCCTTTGCACCGGCCAGCACAAGTTTGTCCAGGTCATCCTCGCCGGCTGTTTGATGGCCCAGCGCCACGGTAATTTTCTTTTCGGCGGCGTAACGGGCAAGTTCGTCGGCACCGTCCAGCTCCGCGGCAATGGTAAGCACTTTTATTTTTCCATCGGCCCAGTCCAGAAGCTTATCAAAGAAATCTATACTGGGTTTGACGACCCATTCGGCCTGATGGGCCCCCCTTGCGCCATCGGTTGCGGAAATAAACGGCCCTTCAAGATGAATGCCTAAAACCCGGTGGCGAAACTGAGGTTCATCCAGTGCCAAGGCGATAATTTTCAGATTCTTTTCAAAGACTTCCGCAGGCGAAGTAATGATTGTCGGCAGAAAAGCGGCGGTACCGGACTGTAAAATTCCTTCGCAGGCGGTTATAAAATCCTGCCTGTTAAGGTCCGGGCTTGAAAAATCCACGCCTTTATAACCGTTTACCTGTAAATCGACTAAACCGGGTACATCCATAGTGTTTAACTAAACCTGTGCCCTGAGGAAGTCTTTATGGATTAATCCTTGCCTGCAATTGGTTTTGAGCAAAGGGCGTCCTGGACAGTCTCTTCGATTACACCGCAGCCTTCGACAATCGCTTGTTCAGTAATGCACAAAGGCGGGGCTATTTTGACACACCCTCCGCCGAGTCCCACAGGGGCAAACAACAGCAACGCCTTGTAAAAGCAGCGATTAACTATCTGCCAGGCAAGTTCGTAGTCGGGGTCTTTGGAGCCTTGCCTGACCATCAGCAGGCCGCCAACCAGGCCTTCCGAAGGTGCAAAGCCGACCACATGGCCAAATCGTTTTTTTATTGCCTGCAGGTGCTTCTTGAGGACCGGACCGAGTTTTGCGGCGTTTTCCACAAGCTTTTCTTTTTCTATAACTTCGATATTGGCTAATGCGGCGGCACAACAGACGGGGTTGCCGGAGTGGGTACTGGTCATTTCGTTCGGGCCATAAAGGTTCATAACCTGTTCGGTGCCTATTACACCGCTTATGGGTATAGAGCTGCTGACACCTTTGCCTATGCAGAACAGGTCGGGAATCACGCCATAGACTTCAAAGCCCCACATTTTGCCGCATCGGCCAAAACCGGCCTGTACCTCGTCAAAACACAGTAAGGCACCATATTTGCAACACCAGTTTCTCAGGTCTTTGGCATATTGCACAGGCATGAAGTTAGGGCCGATTCCCTGGTAAGTTTCGGTGATAACACCGGCAACATTTTGTGGTTTTACACCAAGCGTGCAGAGAGTTTTCTCAAAGAGTTCAAAGCTGGTGTCTTCGCAGCGAAAACCGTCAGGGAAAGGCACGTGTACAATCTCGGGGTCGAGGTTTTTAATCCATGCCTTGCCTGCGGGGATACCACCCATCTGCTGGGCACCAAGGGTACGGCCATGGAACGAACCATCGAACGACACTATAATGCTTTTGTTATCGCCGCCGGATTTCCGCCCGTAAGTGCGCATAAGTTTTAATGCACACTCGACACCTTCGGCGCCGGTACTAAGCAGAAAAACCTTATTAAGTCCTTTTGGCGAGATTGAGACCAGCTTGTGGACCAGCTTGATTCTTGGTTCATTGGGGAAACAGTAGCTGGTCAGCATAGGCCGGCCCGCCTGGTCTATAATAGCCTTAACTATTTTCCTGTGACCATGTCCGGCGTTTGTGATGAGTACACCTGAGGAAAAATCCAGCCATTTGTTGCCGTAAGCGTCATAAACATTTACACCTTCGGCCCTGTCCCAGACAACGGGAGGCTGGCCCCGCATACTTACAGGTTCGGCTTCACGAAGCTTTTCGAGTTGCTCTTTAGTCTGCTTGTTTGGAATTTCCCCCGAAAGTTTGCGCCACCTTGTTGATATCGGCTTTACCTCAATCGGCTCAAGTGGGAATTCCTTCGCCATATATTGTTTTTTTCCTTCCTTTGAAGTTGGTGTACTCAGTACCGGCGGAAACCTACGCCGGCATCAGGGCCGTATGTTATCTCCACTTCTCTGCCCTGGTTTAGTATTGACAGGCGGGCCGCTTCCATAACCAGTTCATTGTATGAGCTGTTCGCGGGCGTGGCCATTATACCTTCGTTATCGAACTGCCTTATGAGTTTTTGTCTTTCGGCCAGCCCCTGCCGTTCATCACGTCCCTGAGAGATGTCAATGCCTTTGCAGATATTTTTTACTATGTATTCGATGGAGCGGTAACCATAGCCTACAGGGGTAAGACCGTCTGGGCCGAGGTTTACATACTTGAAATAATCGGGACTTGGTTCTGCATAGTATGTATCGCCGCTGTCGCTGCCTTTTTCAATATAGCAGTGTTCCACGCCGCGGTACTGGTCGTTGTGCACAAGCATTCCGCTTTTACCCTCCCCGGCGCAGTACATTCGTATGCCCTGGAAGTTGCCGCCGGGTCCTTCATCGGGGTATCCCATAATATTGGTTACATGCAGGCAGGCGTTGTTTTCCCAGAACACTCGCCCGTCGGTCCAAAGGTAACCTTCACGACCGTTGGGATATTTGTCTATTATGCCGTATACAGACACGGCTTTCGGCAACAAGGCGGTGATGAAATGAACCTGGTCCACATAGTGACAGCCGACATAGGTAAACATGTCGGAATTTTCACAGGTGCACCAGTTCTGGAAATTGGAATTTCTGTAGTAATACGGTTCGTTCATTTCGGCGTGTCCGATGCGAAATTCGCCGAATTTGCCTTCTCTGTACAGTTGACGGGCCATCAGTGCCCGGTCGTCGAGCCGCTTGTGGTACTCCACGCCGACAATAAGCCCTTTTTCGTAGGCCGTTTTCTCAATCTCCACGGCCTGTGCATACTTGAGCACCAGGGGCTTTACGCAGCAGATGTGCTGGTGACTTTCCAAAGCTGCATTTATGACCATATAGTGCAGCTGGTCTGGAACTGCGACAACAACAATGCTGTGTCTGGGCATATCGGCGATTACCTGCCTGAACAGGTCTGGAAAGTTACGAGCCGGGTCAGTGTCGAGGCTTGGGTGAGCAGTAAAACTCAGGTCTGGAAAGGCCTTTGTCAGCATCTGGTCCTGAACGAGTGCTTTCAGGGGGCCGCTATTTAACGCACAGATGCCTATTTGGCCAACAATACCAAGTCGCTGGAGCTGGTAAACCGAAGGCAGAATCTGCACCTGGGTAATCATACCGCCGCCGATGATACAAACTTTTGGTTTATCACTCATTGCTATCAACCTTCATACAACCTGCTTGGCAGTCAACAGTTATCGGCTGAAAGTATACAGCCGGCAGTCTGATTTGGCAAGGCTCATTCTTAAATCCGGTAAAGGTATATTTTGCGTCGGCAGCGGCCGGTTAGAGATTAATTCCCAGTTTGCCGAAACAGACGCCGCAGGCATGGTCCAATGCAGCGACGCTTTCATAAAATTCTCCCAGGCTGAAGACCAGCTCCATTTGCGTCCACATAAGCTTGTCGCGGGCCGTTATCAGATTGTCAAGGGTTTCTTTGCCGTCAATGTAATCCTGGCGTTTCTGGAGAAACGTCTTGCGCCTTGAATCGATGATTTCAGCGACCTGGCTGCACTGCTTTCGTCGGCTGCGCGTGATAAACCAATGCAGATTGATTACGTTCTGGGTTTTCAATCGCTGGTTTCTTGTCATCGCGTCGTATTTTTTTATCTCCGCTACCGCTCGACTGCGGGAGTAATCAAGTAATGTCGAATCAATCTTCCTAATGCGAAGACCCGCACTGGCCAGATAGCCGTTTTCGTCTCTCAAATTGCCTTCACCCTCCAGGTCGTATTGACCGTTCAAGCCGACAAAGACATCCCATTTGCCCTTGTCTGCGAGTCTCTGCTTTTCGATGGAACTGGCTTTGGCATTTTCGAGAACCCTGATTTTAACGTCGTTTTGTTCAGCTTCGGCCAGCAGTTCGTCAACGGACCGGTCTAAGTATGATTTTCCATAATAATCTTCAGCATGCATATCCAAGGGCACTACCTGGGAAAGTTCCAGATTTTCCAATCCGATAGACAGCTGCAGCGCTAAGAGTATGTTGTTGATACGCTCCTCGGTTCGAAGGATATCTGTTTGCTCGGCCTGGATTTCACCTTCCAGTTGTTGACGCTCGGCTGCATTGGACTGAATACGTGATGCGGCAAAAATTTCCTGAAAATCTGAAATCCATTCCATCGTCTTGGTCTTGCGCACTTTGTTCACCAGAAGCCGGAAATACTCCACCTGTGCCTGGCGGATATTGTCTCTGATTATATCTACATATTCCAGACGTGCGTTGAGCATTTCACTTTCTTCCCGGCTGCGATCGGTGATTCGTCTCAAAGTTGTGTAGGAGCCGAAAAGCGGGAACTGCACATCCAGCTCCACAAACTGACCCCTTCCGTTTTCGGTGTCACCGAATCCACCTCGATGCCCTAAGCCGGTGAATATGCGGGAGCCGTCGAAAAACTCTTTTTCCATGCCGGCTCGTACGTCATATTCATGCTCCTGGTAAGGACTTCGGTCCTCTCGGTCAATATTGGAGTAAAACACTAACGGAGTGAATTGACTGAGGTTTCTTTCAAAATCCTTGAACTGAAACTTAGCTGCTGTCAGGGCGTGTCGTGCTGAGACAACCTGGGGGCTTTGCCCGAAAACAAGCTGTACGATCGAATCAACATCAACAAGAATTTCGGGTGGCTTTGATTGAGCAGTTGTCGAATCGGCAGGTGCTTTCTGGCCGGCACATATAGCAACAGAACCCCAATTGGGAACTATAATCAGCGATATCAGGCAGCTGTGCAGGGTCAAAAGAGCTTTCTTTTCTGTTTTTTGACAGGGTTTACGACCGTTCTTTGGCATAAAAAAAGACCTCCTTAAAATGTACTTAAACTGGTGTTGCCGTTTTAGAATTGCTCAGTATTCAGAGCGAATGGCGGGAATTATACCTTTGATAGAGAATTATTTCAACAGTGTTATCCGAACAGGGCAGATTGGGCAATTCATGTTCCCTTGCGGGTTATCGGGATTGATATTTCAATTATGGTGTAATTTCCTGGTTGGCTGACGGTGAATATACACAGCAGCCGTCGATAGCCCGGAACAATCCCGGCATTACGGCAGAGACATCATTTAATTGTTCCGAGGTTATTTTGTTTTTTGCACAAGCGTAGATTAAGATAAATCCCGACACCTGGGCCCTGCTGCTTACAGGTATCGTCACTGCTGACAGCCCGTTCAAAACTGGGGGGCTGACCTGCAGACCCATTTGGAGCAGGTTATCAAGCGCACACAGCTTGTTGGACCTGCAAACGTTATTTACAAGTTCTGGCGTGAAAGACCTTTCCAGCGGCTGCTGTTCGAATGTAACCGGCTGGTCACTTTCGGTCAGGTGCAATTCGAAACCGTCGCCCCGGCGCAGAAAGAAAACAACATTGGTACCGGGCAGTTCATTTTTGACAAGTTTACCGGCAGTATTGCAGAGGCTGTCCAGATCGCTTATTCCCAGGATTGCATGGTAGAAATTGGCGGCAAAACTTATGGTTCTTAGTCTTTTAATAAAGTTTCTTTGTGCGGCAACAAGGTCATTGCAGAGAATGTCCATTTTTTTTGCCTGGGCCTTGCGCTGCTTGTTAAGCCTGCTTACAAGGCTGCGTATCTTTTTGTCACGTGGTATATGGTTCATTCAAAATTGTTTTTCAAAGGATTTATCAATACCGCCTGTATTAAATTCGGTTCGTCAGAATCGTGACTTTAGAACCAAATAGACGCTAAAATCATACCTGCCGGCAGCCCTATAAATAATGGGTTATCAGTTTTCCAAAAATTCGGACATATTGAGGTGTGAATATGGCCCGTGGCCTGGAGATACCGCCGAAACCGTTCGGGAGCATTTTCGGACTTAGAGGGTTTTTTACGACATGCGGGGTGCAATGTGCGGCTTATCGGCAAGGCAGGGAAACAATCACAGTGGTTCCTGTACCAGGCTGGCTTGTAATGTTTAGAGTACCGCTATTAAGCTCAATAAGCCTGCGGGCATGCGCCAGCCCCATACCTCTTTTTCTGCCGGCTATACAGCTGGAGAAGAACGGATGAGTTGCTTTTTCCAGGGTTTGTGAATCCATGCCGCAGCCCGAGTCAATGATTCGAAGTTCGACGAAGCCGCCGGTTTGCTCAGCAATAACCTTTATCGGGCCGACCGCATCGGGATACGATTGCAGGGCATTTGCAAGGATGTTTGCCAGGCCAGAGACGACCTGGGCAGAATCGACGAAGACCTGGCCGCTATCGCAGTTAAGAACGATTTGAATGTCGAGTTGGTTTAATCGAGCTTTCTGCGCTGCCAATTGTGCGGCTTCATCGAGCATCTGGTTTAAGGCGGCAGCAACCGGCCTGGGTACAGGGGGCCTGGCGAAACTCATCAAGTCATCGACGACCTGTGATATTTCGCCGGCATTTTCCTTGATTTGACCCAGCAGCTGCTTTTTGCGGGGGTCGTTTTCGGTTTCGTTCAGCATCTGTGCACGACCGACAATAACAGCCAGAGGATTGTTTAGTTCATGGGCTGCACCGGCTGCTATTTCCGCCAGGGCGGCAAATTCCTCGGCCGCAGCTTTTGTGCGGGGCTGGCGGCAGGTCGTATTCGCCGATAAAAGGGCGAACTGCTCGGCGAGCGATTGTTGGTTGCGAGAAGACAAGCCCAGAGCTAAAACCAGGGCGGCAATTACAGTATCTTCCTGGAGTTGTCTAAGCAGGTTTTCGGTGCCCGAGGGGTGACGAAATTCAAAAATAATGACCCCTATAATTCTGTTATTTGTAATTAGAGGCAGCAACTTTGTACGAGTCAAGTCGAAGTCTGTGTCCAATTGGTCCAGCAGCCAGTCAATCCGGTCACCAGCGTCAAGTACAGCAACGCCTTTTTCAAACTCGTCAGGTATGGCGGCAAATTCAGGTGGTTTCACCAGTGAAACAGTCTTGCACGAGCCTTTTTCAGTGTAAACGGCCTGAATAATATCACAGTGGTCTTGTAAGGTCCAGTAAAGGCAGACCGGGCCGGTCTGGTAGAATTTTTGCCAGTGAAGGACAAAGTTCTCAGCTGTTTTGACCACGTCCTGCGGGCGACTTAGGCCTGAAAGAAAAGTTGTCATAAACTCAAGACGACTGGAAGCAGTTTGGAGTTGCTGATTCTGAAGTGACAGTTTTGTGTTTTGGCGTGCCAGCCTGGCCGCAGCAGAGCGAACGGTCCGGCAGTACAGGGTGTATGTGTTCGGCAAATTCAGGCATAAACACGTGGATTTCTGATTTACCAGGTCAGATAAGCCGTAGCGAATCTGCTGCAATTGGACTTGTGTAAGTCCCAGTGACTTTACAAGCTCGTTTGACAAATCCACAGCATCGTAACTGCCTGAATGCCCTATGCCGCATTGTCTTGCAATAAGGTCTGCCAGTTTAACGACCTGGGTGATTTCAGGGTTGGGGATACTTTCGGCAATCAGACTGTTGTGTGCATGATGCAGCCAGATGGCGATGATTACAGCATCCGGCAAATTCCAGAGTTGAGCCAGTCTTTTTCCGAATATGGTGTGGTCCAGGCCGGTGTTTTCCCTCTCCGGAACGCATAAGCAGACCCCCTGAGACTTTGCCTGTTCAAGGATGTGAGCAAAACTTTTGGGTATTGTCTGCTGCAGCACAAGTTTTCCAATATCGTGCAGCAGACCGGCCAAATAGGCCAGGTTCGCATCTACCTGTACCGGGGCTGCATGGGCTATTTCTTTTGCGCAGCAGGCAACTGCCAGCGAATGAAGCGTCAGCTGCTTCTGGAAAAGTGCAGGATTGGCGGATTTGGGTTCTTCCTGGCAGTCGCAACCGACAGGCAGCGAGTATAAGGTGTCGGACAATACGCTTGAAGGGATTTTTTCAAGCACGTGCGTGATTGAGTATTGTTCTTTAACCAAAGTCGGATGCAATTTTCGCATAAGCGAAAGGACCGTAGCGGCAAGGACCGGGTCTGATTCGATTATTTCGGCCAGCTGCAAAGGCGAAAATTCATTTTCTGTCAGCAGGGAAAGACATTTTGCCGCCACCGAAGCAAGCAGCGGCAATGCCTCAAGCCGGTGAACGGCACTTTCTAACTGCTGGACAGCAACCGCATCAGGAGGTTTTTGCGACATTTATTCTTTTCTCGTACACAGGTTTTACAGTGCCGCAGTTTTAGGACCGGTTAGAGCGGACTTTATGCGAATCCGCCAAATCCTCTTTTTGGCAAGCCGACCCTGCGTAAGAAACCCTCTATCCTAAAAAAGTTGACATAACCGAAATCAAGGCACTTATGATTCCAAGTGCGGGCTATTATTTGGTACCGCTGCCGTTTTTGTCGAGTTGTTCAACTCATTTGCAAAACACCGGTGATTTTTTCGGTAAGTTCAGCGATGTTGAACGGTTTTTTTATGAAATCTTCGGCACCGGACTTCAGCAATTGGTCCACTTCGTCCTGTTTTATGACGCCGCTGACAATAATAATCCTGACACTCTCAAATTCCGGATTTTTCTTTATTGTGTGACATACCACGTTACCGTTGACATCCGGCAGCATATAGTCAAGCAATATCAGGTCCGGGCGGAATTGCTCGGTAATAATTCCAGCGTCGTAGCCGCTGGTTGCGCTTCTGACATCAAATCTGCCGTCGCGGATGAGCACATCAGCAATCAGTTCGACGATTTCCACGTCATCGTCCACAATAAGCACCTTCTTTTTGCCGGAATCAATCGACTCAAGCGGAATGTCATTTTCCTTCATGAATTGTATGAGACTGTGCCGTGGAATTCTGCGGAATTTTGAACCCGGGATGCGAAAACCCTTTAACCGGCCTGAATCAAAACATCGAATAATCGTTTGCTGGCTCACATTGCAAACTTCCGCGGCTTTGCCGGTGGTAAATAAGTCCTTCATTTTATCCATCCCCTTTCTTTGACCAAATCCATTTGGAGCAAGGACTGCCCAGATTGCCTTGTCGGGCTAATTTAACGGTTGCATGTCGGACCTGTCAAGGATAAAAAGATAAAAAGCTGTTTTTTTGAATACCGCTTTATCATAAACAGGCAGCAGCTGAATCAATGTCAAGCGGTAACAACGACTTGCGTGATTTTCCGGCAAATATAGCTGCGGTACTGTTATAAGACAAGGACATCCGGAAAACAGCGGCAAAAATGGAACTGTTGCTATGGTGACGGTTTGTTTGCGACATGGATGTGCCGCAAAGGTATTGAATTCCTGAGGTTACAGGCATATTCGGGCAACTGATATGCGATTTCAGACAGTTGGAAATTCGTAGAGCAGCGTATAAGCTATGGCAGGCCGCTTTGCACACTGGTTACAGCGGGCGAAGGGATTCAAACCCTCGACTTTCAGCTTGGGAAAAATATCAAGAGAATTTTGCAACATCAGCCATATCAACTGGTTATGCGATAATCCATTATATACCAATTACTTGGCACATACGCCGTTATTCGTCTATATCCGCTTAATAACTCATTTC
>DATKWV010000070.1:0-17514 GCA_035529405.1 Sedimentisphaerales bacterium
CGGTCCGCACGATTCTGTTCTTGGCCGGGTCCCGGATAACGTCCTGAAGACCTTCAGGACCCAGATGCCTTTCCCCTTTGAAATTGCCACGGGCCAGGTCAAGATAAACGGAATCCTGGTTACCGTCAACTCCAACACAAAGCAGGCCCAGCGAATAGAGCGAATCTGCGAAGACGCAGGCTGCGAGGACACGACGAAAATCGACAGAGACGACGGCAGGCCGGAGTATTTTAACAGCGAGTTCTGATAGCGGATACCGTATCTCGCGACGAAAGACGTTCAAACTGACCGGTTTCAAAAAACGGTCGGCTTGATTAAAGGAGGTATTGGTTATGTGTTTTTTCCCGGCCTATGGTTGTCCTGCCGCCGTGGCCCGGGTAAACCGCCGTGTCATCGGGCAAAGCCATAAGCTTTTCCTTTATGCCGCTTATTAACAGTTTGGCACTGCCTTGCGGAAAATCTGTTCGCCCGACGGAATCGGCAAACAGCGAGTCCCCCACGAAGACCACCCCGTCCTGCTTGTTGTAAAGGCTCATACCCCCCGGTGTATGCCCCGGTATATGGATTACCTCCAATGTTATCCCAGCCTGTTCAATTATATCGCCCTGGTCAACGGTGATATTAGCTGTTTCAATCACCTGCGGCATACCCAGAAACGCCGAAAGGTTGCTTTGGGCGTCGTTGAGCATTTTGCTGTCGAGCTTATGCACATAGACTTTTATTTGCGGATATTCCTGCAGTAACGCTCCCACACCACCCGTGTGGTCTATGTGCCCATGCGTTAAGAACACCGCGACCGGGTGCAGTTCATTTGCCGCCAAAAACTGCAGCACCTGCCCCGACTCGAATCCTGTATCGATGATTATACACTCTTTTGCTGATTCGGATTCGCGCACAATATAGCAGTTCGTTTCATACGCGCCGGCGACTATACGGTCTATTTTCATGGCCTTACTCCGTTGTAAAAGCGGTTAACCTTAGCAAAAACGATGCCCGGCGTCAATGTTCTTTGCACTTGACCGGTATAGCGTAATCTGTTATTGTCTCTGCTTATTCTTAAGAACGCCGGAGACGCTTTCATTATGACGGCTTTTAGCCGAATATTTAAGTATGTCCTTCCGCAGTGGCCGCGCATTATCGGGGTTGTGCTCAGCGCCCTGATTGTAGCCACCCTTTTGTCGTTGAGTTTTATGACCGTAATCCCGCTGCTGAAGGTCATGATGGGAGAAGAGGGCCTGCACGGCTGGGTGAATCGAAAAATCAGCAGCGACAGGTACGGCGTAAGTTTTTACGTACCCGAAAAAATGGATTTTGCCGTCTCCGACATAGCCTTTCATCTGCTGGTGACAAGGGTCACCAAAGGCAGCGCCGCTGAAAAGGCCGGTCTTAAGAAACTTGATGAAATCATCGACGTTCACCAGGCTGATGTTACGCAGGACCGACCGAAAATTGCCTCTGCAGAGCTGCTCCATACCCTTGCCGTGGCGCCGCCGAAAAGCCGGCTTACAATACAGCTGCGAAGGCTAAGTGACCGCCAGCACCCTGCCGACATCATGACCTTGAACCTCGAGACGGGTAAAAAACCCTTCTACCTCGACACCATGCTGAAGGTTATGGGCCTGCTTGCCGCAGACCCGGGCAGGCAAAACAAGGCCAGGGCCGTGGCATTGCTGATAATGGTAATGACCGCCGTTACAATCGTTCGGTGCATAGCCAAATTCTATCAGGCCTATATGGGCCAAAAGGTTGTACAGGTCGCTCTCAATCAGCTAAGGCAGGATGCCTTTGCTCATATTATGGATATGCCCGTTGGTTTTTTTTCGAGCCAGCGCCCCAGCGATGTTGTCAGCAGGCTCATACGCGACATCGACGTTATGGGCCAGGCGGTCAAAATCATGCTGGGAAAGGCGCTGCGAGAGCCGTTGAATGCCTTGTTTATGCTTACTGCTGCGATGTGGCTTAACTGGCAGCTTACGCTGATATTTCTGGCCGGCGCGCCGCTTGTTTTGAGTTTGGTCGCAGTTTTCGGCAGAAAAATGAAACGTGCAACGGGGAAATCGCTGGTTGCCTGGTCACAGATGCTCGCCAAACTGCAGGAAACCACCGCCGGCCTGAGGATTGTCAAGGTTTACAATCAACAGCACTATGAGAGGGAAAAATTCAAAATCATAAACAGCAGACTGCTGAAGCAGTTGCTTAAAATCTCCAGGGTCGATGCCGCCACCAACCCGGTTATGGAAGTGCTCGGAATGCTTGCCGGCTCAGCCGCCCTAATAACCGGTGCACACCTGATTATTAACAGGGAAATGATGGACGCAAGCGAGTTCTTCGGGCTGATTATCCTGCTGGGCGCATCTGCCGAGGCCGTAAGAAAAACAAGTGACATCTGGAACAAGATACAGGAAGCAAACGCCGCCGCTGAAAGGGTCTTTTCGCTTATAGACGAGTCCGCCGAGCCTGACGGCCGCACGACGTTTGAGTTCTCAGCCGTAAATGACAAAATAGAGTTCAGAAACATTGTGTTCGGTTACCCGGGTTCGGACAGGCAGGTTCTTAAGAATATCAACCTTTGCGTATCAGCCGGCCAGAATGTCGCTATTGTGGGACCGAATGGTTCCGGTAAGACCACACTGGCCAACCTCATACCGCGATTTTACGACCCGCTGCAGGGACAAATCCTTATTGATGGCCGTGACATCCGCGACGCTACGCTGCATAGTCTGCGAAGCCGCATTGCCATGGTCACGCAGGAAGTGGTCACGTTTAACGATACCATAGCCGCCAACATCGCATACGGCAAGCCCAGCGCCACTAAGGAAGAAATTATCGCCGCAGCAGAACGTGCCTTCGCCCACGAGTTCATCGCTCCGCTGCCGGACGATTATAATACCGTTATCGGAGAGCATGGTACCGGCTTAAGCGGCGGACAACTGCAGAGAATTATCATAGCAAGGGCCATACTCAAAAATCCCGCCATACTGATTTTTGATGAAGCCACCAGCCAGGTCGATGCCGACAGTGAAGCCAAGATTCACAAGGCCATCGAGGAAATTATGGAGTACAGGACCACATTCCTGATTGCCCATCGGTTCAGCACCGTCCTTACCGCTGATTTCATCGTGGTAATGAATGAAGGAAGCATTGTTGCCCAGGGCCCGCACCAGACCTTGATTGAAACCTGTCCTCTGTATCAAAACCTGTACAGAACGCAGCTGGTCCAGGCGTAGTTTTCGAATATGTCCGCACCTTAGACGATAAAATTTGCAGTTTGTATAACGCCTGGGCGTTAATTGTGCCGATTAGGATTGCGCTACGGGCAGGATGTATCCGGCTGATAACGCGCGTAATATATGAAAGGCCGAAGTTTATGCGGGAAATGTCGCGACAGAAAGTTGCACATGAGCTTTTCAAAAGGTATGAGGGCAACCCTGTCCTGACGCCGGCTAACTGGCCATACGCCGCAAATGCGGTTATGAATCCGGGAGCCATTAAATTAAACAGCCAGACCCTGCTGCTGGTGCGCGTAGAGGATATGCGCGGTTTTTCACATCTGACTGTGGCCAGAAGTGATGATGGGTTCACTAACTGGGATATTGACCCTATACCGACCCTTGAGGCCGACGAGCACTGCAGAGAAGAGAAATGGGGCCTGGAGGACCCTCGCATCGTCTGGCTGACCGAGCAAAAACAGTTTGGCATTACCTATACCTCCTTCAGCGAGGGCGGTCCCGTAGTTTCCCTGGCTATTACCAAGAACTTCAAAACGTTTGCCAGACTCGGTGTCCTGCTGCCGCCTGAAGACAAGGATGCCTGTATATTCCCGCGCAGATTCAAAGGTCGTTTTGCGCTCATTCATCGTCCAATAGTGCGCGGCGAAGCACATATCTGGCTTAGTTTCTCGCCCGACCTCAAGCATTGGGGCGACCACAGGGCACTGATTCGAACCAGACCCGCGTATTGGGATTGTCACAGGGTTGGCCTGGCCTGTCAGCCCGTGGAAACAGATCGCGGATGGCTTATCTTTTATCACGGTGTGCGCAATACCACAGCCGGCGCTATCTATCGCGTAGGGATGGCCCTGCTGGACCTCAATGAACCCTGGAAAGTGCTGCGAAGAAGCGACGAGTGGGTACTCGGACCCCAGACTGTTTACGAACGGGTGGGCGACGTTGCAGGTGTGGTCTTTCCGACAGGTGTTGTTGTTGAAAAGGAAACCGACCGGCTCAGCCTTTATTACGGCGCCGCTGATTGCACCGTCGCCGTGGCAACAGCAAAGTTAAGCCAGTGCATTGATTACATTATGAGCAGCCCATCGGTCCAGCAGTAGCTGAACCCTCTGCCTGTCCGCCTTTGCTTATCGGACCATAACCTGCCCGCTGTCAGCAACCAGAGTTTGTCCTGTAATGGTGCGGGCCTTGTCCGAGCATAAAAACACCACTGAATCAGCGATATCCTGACCTTTGATTTCGCGCTTCAGCGAGGTCTTGTTTACATAATAAGGTATCACTTCATCCGGCCGTATGCCGTATTTTTTCGCACATACCCTTATATATTGAGCGTTCCAGATTTTCGAGCCTTCGAACACATTTCCCGGGCATACGGAGTTAACCCTTATGCCGTATTTGCCCAGCTCCAGTGCCCAGCCTCTGGCCATGTGCAGTTCACCTGCCTTTGTGGTGTTATACGCGGTATTGTCAATACTGGCTTCGAGACCGGATTTTGAGCTTATGTTGATGATGCAGCCGCCGATTGCCTGCTGTTTCATTATGGTTGCAGCCGCTTTGGTTATCAGAAAGTAGCCGGTCAGATTCACCTCGATAGCCGCCCGGAATTTCTCGACAGGCAGTTCAGTCAACGGATATGCCGGTGCAATCCCAGCGGCATTTACTGCTATGTCCAATCCGCCCCAGTTGCCCAGCAGCTTTGCGAAGGCTTCACAGACACTGTCCTGACTTGTAACATCGCAGCTTAAAGCACATACATCGGCCTGCGGGCTTCGTTGCCTCGCTGTTTGACAGGTCTGTTCAGCGGCTTTTGCATCGATATCCAGCACCGCCACAGACGCTCCTGCTGCTGCAAGACCAACGGCAATACTGCTGCCTAAGCCGCTGCCGCCGCCGCTGACTACCGCAATCCGGCCGTGTAACGGTCCCTGCTGTGAACCCGTTGCCAATTGTACGCGAAAAGCCTCGGATTCCCACTGCTCGATAAATGCCCGTTCTCTCCTGCTCAAAGCACTGATACCGCCCAGCCGGCTTGCGTATGTACGAACCAGAAATGAGCTTTCCATTACTTCGGCCAGTGTGGCAGCCATTTTTTCTCGGCCAGCCACAAACAACCCCGAACCTTGCACTAAGAAGGCTAAAGCCGGTTTGTCCCCTTTACTGATTTGCGTCGTTAATCTGCTTGTAATTTTCTCAATCTCATTCTGTTCAACCCACATTGCCGGCCCGTGGGCGTAGATTAGTTCATCTGGTGTCAGGGCGGGTACCGACAGCATTTTCCGCGCGTTCTTGTGCCGCGAAAACGCCTCGATGGTATTATTCAACACCCGCCTTACCTGTATATACCGGCCTGTGGCCTCGAAAAACGCCCTGCGAATACCGAGCCTGGCCTTGCACACGGTTGAAAATCGTCCGCTCGTATCAAAATCCGCTGCTGTAATTGCACGTTTTGCCCGTCTGACCTTTCTTTTCCCAGCCGACGATACCCGCCTGCAGCGATTTATCACCTTGAAGACAAGCTGCAGGGCCTTCGCGGGCTGCTGTGCCGTCACGAACAGACCGTGTTTTTCCAGAAACAGTATCCGCGGCATTATCCCGTACTGTTGACGGTAATCCCTGACCAGTCTGGAAATTCTTTTTGCCAGCATAAAACCCGGGTCGGCGTACGGCACCCACAGTATCGGCAGCCTCTGGTCGCTGAAAAGCTTCTCAAGTTCGGCTTTTCCGTTTTTGGCGTTCACATACGCACCCACCATCGTCGGATGAAGATGAATCACGCATCTATCCAGCAATGCGTGCAGGTGTGCTTCTACCGAAGGCCGCGATTGGGTTCCGAACTGGTCCTGGCAGGCCAAAAGCAGTCTGTTTACCACCTCCGTTTCTCGTCTGTGTGTATCCAGTCTTGATATTGCTTTATCGTTGATAATGGAAAGAACCGAATCCAGCTTAAGCCTGCGCCAGCCGGCCTTTTCGTTCATATCTTTCAAGGCCGTGCCGCTGGCCTTTATGTACATATACCTGCCGTCGGCGGTCTTGACCGATGTGTTGCCGCCGCCTCCCTGCACTAATGCCGAGTCCCTGCCGGTGACGTTGGAAATGTGTATCAACTCAGCCAAAGCCTTGTTCATTGCAACACGCTCCTTGTTTTTTTATCTTCGAATGACCGCAATCATCCGCTTATTTATGCGGTTTTGTCTCTCCTGACAGCCCAGATTGTTCCGCTTACAAAGTATATCACACTTGGCCATATCAGCATACTCTTGAAACCAGCCAACCGTTGTTCGTACCCTTCTGCGCCCGGCACATATACCCAGACCGCTGCACCCAGGCATATACCCAGCATCGCGATGGCGATTATCTTCGAAATCATCAGGGCCGGGTCGCTTTGCTTACAATTCTCCTTGACCATATCGTCTGTCTGGTCTGTTTGCTGGCGGATTTGTGGCGGGTCACTGCCGGCTGACACCGTTGCCGCCGCCGCTGTCACCGGCAATTGCTCTGCGGCTCCTGCCAGCCAGGAAAAAATTATATAAAGCACCGTTGTCAGAAACCATACCGGCACGAAAAGATAGAAAAGATGCAGCCTGCCCGTCTGTTCGAGGAACAACGCCAGTGCAATAGCTATGCCCCAACTGGCAAGTGCCGGCCAGCTCACAGCCAGGTTCTTACGCGAAACCCAGTATTGACTGAAACCGATCTTCGGAAATATCCAGTGCTCCGTAAACACTATTGCCCCTACCGGCATAAGCAGCAGCCCGTAGTAGCCTACGAACTGAAGCAGTTTGGTAAACACAAAGGGAAAGCACGCCACCGCCGTTGTACCCACACCCGCCAGAAGTGTCACCAGCCATCGGGGCCACCCGGTGGTAACAGCCTGAAAGGCCATACCCGCCCGGTAAAGTGTCGGGTTTGAAGTTGTCCAGCCGGCGATTACAACCGCTATAATCCCCGACAGTCCCAGTGCCTGCATTGCAACGGCTCCTGAATCCAGCTCGCCGATGCTTGTCTTGAGCACTATCGCCGCCGCTGCACCCATAATCCCCGCCGCTATCCACGCAAGGTAATGCCCCAGGAACATCCCGAACGCAGAATAAAGACCGTAAGGAATTTTCCTTGCATACCGCAGAAGTGCCATATCGCTAAGGCCCCCGTGCATAGCCAGGTTACATATCCACGCGAAAGCCGCAACCTGCCAGAACGTGATGGGCTTGCCTCCTCCCGGCACCCGGCCGACCCAGATGGCATTGTTGGCGATTGCCCAGAACTGGCCCCAGCTTGTGATTTCAGCCTTGCCGATTGTGTTTGCCGCCACGGCAGGCAGCGTCACCAGTGCGCCCGCCACGAACATCAAAAGAAGCCACGGTGAGCATATTGAGGCGAATTGCGCCAGCTTCTTGAAACCCAGTATCGCCAGTGTCACTACCGCCGCCCCCACGACTATTACCACGAGCACAAACCGGATGTCCTGCGGATACCAGTTTGTCTGGGCCGGTATATTGAACGGTATGCGTACCGCCGATGCCGATACCGTTATCATACACCCTGCCAGGATGCAGAAAAGTATCGCGTTAAGCACGTTGTAGATTGCCGTTGTCACCGGCCCCGCGATTTTGCGAAGGTACCAGTACAGTGTCAGCCTTGTTCCCACCGCAATCGGTGCGCACACCAGCGTCCAGGTAAGCACCGCCAGTGCGTTGCCTATCAGCAGCCCTACGAATATATCGTACGCCCGCACTCCCCACGCCACGAACATTGCCCCGATAACAAATTCGGTGCCGGCTACGTGTTCACCGGCAAACAGACCCGCAAAGTGTCTGCCCGGCTGCAGCTTATTTTCTGATACCGGCTCCTGCTCGAACTCATACAGCTTGTCCAGGCTGCTTATAATGCTTTCTTTATAGTCCGTTGACATTTAATGCTCCTTTTCGTTACCTTAGGCTTGTAACCTTTTTTTCGTAATCCTTCACCGCATCAATCCACTCTGTTCCAACCGGCACGCCCGACTTGAGACAATAGTAATCCCACACCGCCGACAACGGCAGTGTTTTCAATTCCTCCAGCACTGCCAGCCGCCAGGTATAGTCGCCGTTTATTTCCATTTCCCGAAGTTCTTGTGTCGGTTCCAGCAGGGCGATTAATAACGCCTTAAGCATCGACCGCACCCCGATAACCCACGCTGCTATACGGTTAATGCTGGCGTCAAAAAAGTCAAGCCCGATATGAACGCGTTCGAGATAGTTGCCGCGAACTATCTCTTCTGCAATGGCGCGAAGTTCGTCCGACAGTATGACCACATGGTCGCTGTCCCACCTTACGCCTCTGCTGACATGCAGCAGTATCTCATCCAGACAGCACAGCACCGCTGAAATTTTATCTGAAATAACCTCGGTAGGGTGGAAGTGTCCCGCATCCAGGCAAAGCAGAATGTTATTCTTTACCGCATACCCCAAATAGAACTCATGCGAGCCGACCGTACAGCTTTCCATACCTATACCGAAAAGTTTCGACTCCACCGAGTCCAAAAGGTACTTACGGTCGAATTTTTCAGCGAATATCTCATCTAATGATTGCTTTAACAGTTCACGCGGCTTCTTGCGGTCAACCGGGTTGTCCTTGAACCCGTCCGGAATCCACAGGTTTGTCACACACGGCGTACCGAGCTGTCGGCCCATTTCCGCACCGATTTTTCGGCAGGCTATCCCGTGTTCCACCCAGAAATTGCGTATCCCCTTATCGTAACTTGAAAGCGTAAAGCCGCTTTCAGCTTTTGGATGCGAAAAGAATGTCTGGTTGAAATCCATCCCGATTCCCTGCTGTTTGGCCCAGTCAATCCAGCTGTTGAAGTGTTTTGCTTCGAGCTGGTTGCGGTCAACTTTGCCTGCGGTTTCCGCGTACATGGCGTGCAGGTTCAGCCGGTGTTTGCCGGGAATGAGACTGAACACCTTCACAAGGTCGGCACGCAGTTCGTCAGCCGTGCGGGCCCTGCCAAGATAATTGCCCGTGGCCTGTATGCCGCCGCCGCTAAGACCCTGGGCGCTTTCATAGCCGCCCACATCATCTCCCTGCCAGCAATGGATTGATATGGCTGTCTTGCGCAGTTGTTCCATTGCTTTGTCGCAGTCAACACCCAGTTCGGTATAGCGTTGTCTTGCGGCTTCGTAAGCCTTTTCTATCGCGTTTGAATTATCCATCTTGTTACAATCTCCTGTAAACTTAGTTTTGATACATCTCCAATAGTTTCCGTTCAGCCTGTTTTGTCCACAATCCGTTCTCCAGAAGTTCCGCTACCGCCGGCATTTTTTCATTCATATCCTCCAGCAGCGTCAGCTCAAGTCCCTTGCAGTGAGGATAAACGACAATTTTGCCGGCAACCTCGCGCCTTTCAACAGCCCGCATTCCTGCTGCTGCGCCTTCGATACCGCAGACCGCCGCAACGGAAACGTCCGTATCCAGCGTCCCTGACTCGACCCTTGCCAGCACGCGGTGCATATCTTCCAGCACTGAGCCGCTTGTGCCGATAAAATATAATCGCTTTTCTATATACTTGTCCAGGTCAATCTTGCCCGTAACAGACGCCGGTATCCCCGCAAATATATTTACGATGCCGCCTTCGGCAGCCTGCTGTACCGAAGCTGCCACCAGGGCGGGAACCGGGGCCATCAGGACAATATAGTCGAATTGCTCGTTAATCTGCTCTTTGCCGGCGTTGTAGGCCTTGTATTTCAGACCTCTTTGATTTGCTAAGGGCGCCGCAATTCTTGATAGTGCGTTCAACCTGTTGTCGTCCACGTCGCCGGCAAAAACGCTCACCCCCTCCACCCCCAGACACAGGTTCCGTATAACGTGCATTGTCCCCATCGGCCCAGCGGCGCCTACGACATTAATTGTGTCGCCTTTGCGTATCTCGCCGGTTTGCGGTATATGTCTCATCGACTCACCGGCGTGCAGGCCCGGCGTTCCCACTATCCGGATACCGCCGTAATGGACCCTGCCTATCATTGTCTCGACCTCTCTGCCAAGCCTGCCGCCGCAAAGTACGATATTAACAAGTCCGTGCGCCGCTGCTTTTGCAAACAGGCCTTCGACAAAACCTGCATTACAGCCGAAATAAAGTATGTCATCGTAACAATTGTCGTCCAGTGCTGCCAGGGCCTCTGCTTTTTTGACCGGCATGTCCGGCTGGGCATATTTTGACAGCCACGTTATTTCGCCCGGCCTGCCGTACTCGGCAAAAAGCTTATCAAAGGCATCACCCGGGATTTCTTTGTCAGCGGCTATCAGCATTCGTCCGCCTTTTTTGATACACGTTCGTTCTTCTGATGCGTATGCGTCTTCGACACAGGCCCACGGCTCCACCAGTGCTGCCGCCGAGGCCGACAGTTTGTCCGAAACCGGTATCAGCATTGATTGTCCCTGTGGCGAGGTTATCACCCGTTCGTCCATCAGAACGTACTGCTGCAATGCGCCCTCGAAATTGTATCCTAACGCCGCGTTTGATGTCGCGGTTTTTAACCACCGATAATCGGTCTGTACGAGGTAGCGCTGGCCGCGTGAAAATTTTTCCACCCCTTTTCCCGTTGCCTCTATTGTCACTATGGCTTCATGTCCCGGCACGGTCGGCGCCTGTCCCGGTACGTAACTGGGTATTTGGCTTAGTACGTCCTGGGCGATTCCGGAAACTATTTCGCTTTTACGACCGTGCGCCGAGAACTGCTTGAGCAGCTTCAAATCGGAAAAACAAAGCCCCACCGCCTCGACCCTGCACAGAATCTGACAGGCACCAGGCCTGAACACCTCTTTTGACCTGTTCAGTACCAGTTCGTCCGGCCCAACTAATTGTATCGCATATTGAGTTTCAGGCAAATCCGTCATCTTTAACAACTCACATTTAATTCCTAACTTTCCTGTTTAACGGTCTCCAGTATCTGCTGCGCCGTGACATTTTCATCTGACCCGCTCAAAAGGTCTTGCTTCTCCGGGTCAACCAGCTTTCCTAAAGTCTGGTAGAATTCATTTTTCTTTTTAACACTGTCAAAGTTCTTTTTTGCCCAGTCGCTCGTATAGCCTAACCCGCATTTTTGCTGCAGAACCGAGTGAGCATAGACAATATATGCACCCTTTAGAAAAACCGGTACCAGCGGTTTAAGTTCCTTTGTCTGGAAGCTGTCCACGAACTTCTGGCCCGGGCTGTTCATCTCGGTACCGACCACTATCGGCAGGCCAAGCGACTCAGCCAGTTCCACCACCTCGTAAAGATTCCGCAGCTTTTCGTCTTTGACGCCGACCTTGTAATTGCGGTCAGGTATAATGTTCAGCGCCGCCGTGCCTGTTGACATAGCCGTTTGCAGAAGCGTGGTGATGTCCCTCTCTCCGTTGCTGGTACCGTCCAGCCACGTTGCTGTAGGAATTGCCCCCGACGCCAGCGCAAACCGGTTCATATCCGAAAGCAGCGGAAACGACCCTTTGTCCGGCTGAACATACCCCACCCCGCCCCGTTTCATCGTTTTGGCGCGAATAGTATCCAGCAGGGTCCTGCCTTCGGGTAATTCGAGACTGCCGCCATCAACGCCTAATTTCTCAGACCAGAAATCTGCCAAAGCTTTATGGTTGTCGAAAAGCTCTGCTGCCTTGCGTGCATAAGCTAAGCAAACGTGCCGCTCCGTCGGGTTGCCCGCCGGTGTCAGGGGCAATACGTCTTTATCATAATCCAGCACTGCGGGCCGAAGATATTCGTTTACCCGGCGGGTAAGTGCGCGGTTTCTTTGCTGCGCCGTTTTATGAAGGCCGCATAAAAAATCCTTCTGGCTGCCTTCGAGCTTGGCCTGCGGAAAGCCTATGCCCATATGGTATGAAATCCCCGGCTCACCGGGACTGTTAATGACCTTATCCGAAAACTCCGGCACAAAGACCCTTGACTCCAATCCTCCACAGCCCTTCAGGCCAACCAGTTTGCAGGCCTGCAGGAACTCTTCGAGGGCATCGAGCACGTCAAAGTCAACCACTCCAGCCACAGCCAGACCCCGTTTACGCGCAAGGTACGCAAATTTACTCGGTGAATAACCGTAGCTGTTATACGAGAAAAAAGTATGGCAGTGAAGATTGACCGCGTCCGTCTGTTCCGGCAGTTCGATATTACCTGCGTGTATTTGTTCGCATAATGCCGAAAGCGCCTCTTGCCTTTCGGCACCGTTAAAGCTGTCGAGCTTTTCTTCCAGTCGTTCAGTCAAACTGCTATTCATCTCAAACTGAACCCGCCGATAAAGGTATTTGTTATTGTACGTTTAGTGCTTGGTACTGTTTTTGCCAGACTTCGGCCTTTACCGGCGCATATTCCTTAAGTGCGAACGAATTGCGGACAATTTCTCTGCCTGCCGCCAGCGTTCTTATTTGCCCCGTTGCCATAGCCTGCAGCAGAACATTACCTATGGCCGTTGCCTCGATGGGGCCGGCTATTACCTTCCTGCCGATGGCGTTGGCCGTGAACCGGCAAAGCAACTCGTTTTGTATGCCGCCGCCGACTATGTGCAGACAATCGATGCTGTCGTTAGTAATATCTTCGATTTTCTCGAGTACCCGCCGGTACTTGAACGCAAGACTTTCCAGTATTATTCTCACAATTTGTGCCTTGTCGTCTGTCCTTTTTCCGCCGTTTTTTTCCAGATAATTATTTATCTTTTCGGGCATGTCACCGGGCGCTAAAAACGGTTCGTAATCGGGCTCAACATACGCCGCAAAGACCTTCGCCTCTTCAGCCATTTGGGTCATTTGCGCATAAGTTAATTGTGCGCCGTCTTTGAGCCATTGTCTGCGGCATTCCTGAATCAGCCACAGGCCCGCGATGTTCTTCAACAGCCGGATTGTATTCTCCACCCCGCCTTCGTTTGTAAATTCATACTTGAACGTCTTGTCGTTGATAACCGGCCCAGCCGTTTCCACTCCCATCAGCGACCATGTCCCCGAGGAAAGGTACGCCCACTTTCCGCTTTCTGTCGCCGGTACCGCTGCCACCGCAGAAGCCGTATCGTGAGAACCAACCGCGATTACAGGAATTGAATCACACCCGATTTCCTTTGCGACCGCGGCGCTTAGATTGCCGACAATTGTCCCCGGTGCCACAACCGGCGGCATTATGTTCATCGGAAGGGACAGTTTATCGAAGAGAGCCTTGCACCATTGGCCTGTTCTCATATCCATCAATTGCGACGTGCTGGCAATGGTGTATTCCCCGTAGGCCCTGCCGCAGAGAAAGTAGCTGACCAAATCGGCGATAAAAACCAGTTTGCCTGCCTTCGCAAGCGTATCCGAATCGCGCAGCCGCATCGCAAGCAGTTGATAAATGGTATTAAAGGGTAGAAACTGCAGTCCCGTGTAATCGTATATCTGCCGCTTGCCCGCCGTTTCGAACGCCTTTTCTTTCATCCCCTCGGTGCGTTTGTCCCGGTAGTGGTGGGGGTTTTCTATCAGGGTGCCCTCTGCATCCAGCAGCCCGAAATCCACCGCCCAGCTGTCAACGCCTATACCTGCGACCTTTGTCTGTGCCTTTTGTACGGCTTTGCCTATGCCCGTTTTTGTTTCTGAAAAAAGTTTTGAAAAGTCCCAGCGCAGCGAACCATTTTTTTCCACAGGCCCGTTCCCGAACCGATGAATTTCTTCAAGCTGCAGTTTTCCCCCGCCGATTGTCGCCAGCATCACTCTGCCGCTTTCTGCTCCGAGGTCCACCGCGATGTACTGTTTTATTGGTGCCATTTACCGACCCTCTGAAACAATTTCCTGCTTACCGGGTTAAATCCTCCGGTGCGGCTGGTTTTTTACCGCCCGCCAATGCCAATGGTGTTACCCTGTCGTCGAAGACCTGCCCGCTAATTTGTTAATTCAACCTGTATTTTCCTGCCGCAGCGCAGCCGTACAGGACCCAGTAATCCTGACTGAAGCAATTCTGCCTGTGCCCACCGAACCTGTGGAAAATACCTGCTGTTGACCGGCCATCTTATGTTTGTCTGACAGTATTTCCTGCCGTCTGTGCTTCTGGCGTCACCGACCAGCCGGTTCGACCACGTGTTGGCCACCTCTATTAGAAGATGATTTTTGCCCGCCTTCGCCGCACAGGTAATATCTATCTCGAACGGTTCCTTCCAGAGTATACCCAGGTTAATACCGTTCAGGTATACATCAGCTACGTTTCTCACTTGCCCCAGTTCCAGAACCACTTTGGTCTCACTGCCGACAAAATCCTCCGGAATTTCGAATTCCCTGCAATATGCAGCAATACCCGAAAAGTACTTTATTCCCTCATCCGTATCCTCGGTCCACGAGATGAGTTTCTCAAATGTTTTTGACGGCGGCGCACCCCACCCGTATGGAAAAGTAACTTCCCATGGTCCCGAAATCTCAATCGGCTGTGGCACAGACGTGACCTGCTTGTTTATCTTCCTGCCGTCATTTGTTTCAAACGCATACATTCCGGCATCCCACGCCAAAGCTGCGGCCTTGTCCCTGCAGGGGCCTGAAACTTCTATCCGGGCTTTATCACCCTTAACAGATGCCGACAGCGGGAAAATACTTGTGTTGTCCCTGCTGACGCCGACTATGTTGTTTCCTTGTGCCTTTTCACGAAACACCACGAATACCGAACCACTCGGGCCAAGCTGCACCGGAACTCGCGTTCCGCCTTCCACAACCTCATAAACCGGCAATCTGTGAATTTGGCCGGTATCCGGCATCCACAGTTCCGGCACCTTGCCGGCCACGCGGAAAACGCAATCCGCCTGTTCCCAGCGGTTCTTATTGTTTATTACAAAATAGATGTCCTCGTTGTCTGTGCGCCGGTGTATGTAATCGAGGTCTGTTTTATCGTCCGTTGCGGTAAAGCGAAAGTCCGGCCCTATTCCCTTATCGTTCAGTATCTCGCGCAGACTCCGGCCCCATATAATTTTTCCTTTGCCGTAACGGTGTTCCCTGACTTTTTCACCGTCGCACGGCCCCCACAGTTTTTTTGCCAGCCGCTGCAGTTTCTTTTGCTGCTTTTGGTAATTGCCCAGCCCCGGCACCCGTGTCGGCATGGGTCCGGCAACGGTTGCCCCTGCCTTGACCATCTTTTCCAGCTTGGTGAGAACCTTCAGCGGCATATCTTCCTGGTTGGGCAAAGCCAGAAGCGAGTAGCTCATGCCGTCAGGTAATATTATCCTTCCGTTCTTTACACGCATTCGGTTAAGCAGTACATCTGTGTTGGTAACGTCATAGTCGTAACCGTACCCTAATGAAGGGTCAACCAGCCTCTGCGGCGTGAAATCCGGCGGCTTCTCAACGTATTTGTTCGCTACGAAGTTCGGCGCCTGGTCCCCGTAATAGTAGCACACGTCTCCCACAAAAAGTCCCTGCTGAAGAAGATAGCAGCATCGTGACAGATAATCCATGAACGGCCTGACCTTCGGCCACCACGCCCTGTTCATTCCCATATGCGTTCCTGCATGGTAAGTCCATCCCGGCTTGCCCGCCTCGGGCGGCGTGTGCGGCGAAGTATGAAACGTGAAAAGATTCGTACCCTCGCACATCGCACGGTCGGCAACAGCCTTGTACTCACACGGGCCGTCCTGCCAGTGACGCCAGCTTGTCAGGGCCTCCATATCCACAATCTTCCTGCCGTATATGTGACTTGCGCAGGCAACTTCCTTAACCACTCTTGTGGTGTGCTGGTTCCAGAACTCACCGCGAGGTATATCCAGGACTCCCAGCGCCCGCAGCGCCTCCACAGGACAATCGTGCAGCGGCGGGCCCGGACCGCCTGACTCGGCGCAAAGCTCAAGTCCGTATTTGTGGCAGATTTCTGCAGCCTTCTGATAGTGGTTTTCTATTATCAAATCGCTTACTGTCGCAAGCCTGTCGTAGTCGAACCTGGCCGCTGTTTCTTTACTGCCCACGGACCACCCGAACAGCACGGGAAGATACGGTGTCATATCGTAGCCTCGCCGCTTCCTGAATTCCTCGACAATACTTTCCGTCCAGTCCCTTGTACCCCGAATCTCGTAGCTGGGAAGGTACATCAGCTTCAACGCCGTCTTATCGAGCTGCCCCAGCTCTTTTTCCAGCTTTTTTATGATATATTCAAAGTGCATTTCCGTTGCCTCGGCGCTGAAGTGGTCTATCATAAAACCGTCCGAGTTGGGGCTTGGAATGGCAAGACGCTCGCCGTTGTTGGCGCAGACAAATCGCATAATCACCCATTCGCCCTCCGGCACGTCCCAGCTGAGCCTGCCGTTTTCATCGAGCTGCTTTGTCAGATTTATAATTGTCGAGGTGTCCTTTATGGTTTTTTCTTTATTCCACGGAAATGCCAGCACTGCAACGTCCTTATAGTAATACGGCAGACCGTCAGGCCTTCTCGGTGCTCGGTCCGGACCAAATTTCGGTGCGGGAACTTTCGGAAACGGCAGTACACCGTCAACCTGTGTCGGCCCGGTTATCCGTATTTCACAGTGGTACAGGGCCTTGCTTGCGGCCGCTGGTGTTACCCACGAGCCGCCGGCGTTCCAACTGCTGGACGTGATAAAGCCCATTCTCAGACCCAACCGGCTGGCTTCGCGGATTGCGTACCCGGCCGCCTCGACCGATTCGGCACTCATAAACGCCGGCCCTGTCGGAATTATCTTTTCCGGGTCCTTGCCGCCCACGTCAAAAATGTCAAAACCGCTCAGCCCTTTGTCTTTTATATCTTCCAGTTCACGCGTAAGCTGCGGCAGGTTCACATAACCGTTCGTCCAGTCCCAGTATGCCCGCGGCCTGGCCGACATCGGCGGCTGCCGAAACCCTTCTGCAACACCCGACCTGCACGTGTTATCGATGTCAGTGCCAACAGCAATTGATGCTGCCAAACACAAGCTTAGAATTGAAGATACGGCCCACAAACGCAAAATCCCTGACTTATTGCACATAGTGTTATTCCTTTCCCGCTAATCAAAAAACGCACAATTTTGCTATCGCAAACCACAATTTTGCCCTAATATAGCCCTATCTGCCGCTGTTTCTCAACTATTATTTCAAAAAATTGTCTCAGCCCTCACAGCCTTTTCCCTCACACATCGCCTGTGCTTGTGCACAAAAAACCCAGGCCTGCACCATTCGGTGCAGGCCTGGGTCTGATACAAACAGTACTTTCAACAACAGCTCATTACGGCCAAAACTGCTCTTTGAGCCACGTTGTCGCCATCGCTGAAAAGTCCTTAAAGTCAATCTTATTGTCATCGTACACGTCTGTGCTGAGCCCTGTGCTCTTTAACAGCGGCTCTACCGGCTG
>DATKWV010000071.1:0-5660 GCA_035529405.1 Sedimentisphaerales bacterium
CACTGCCTTTAATTTCCCGGCATTTATTGCCGCCTTCAGCGCAGTGGTATCTGTCACAGCCCCTCGTGCAGTGTTAATGAATATACAGCCGGGTTTGAGCGATTTAAAAAACTTCTCGTTGGCCAGGTGAAACGTCTTATCCGTACCTTCCCGGTTCAGGGGGGTATGAAGCGTAATGAAATCGCAGTCAAAAAGTTCCTCCAGCGGCAGGTACTTACTGTCGGCGGTTTGCTTTTGCAGCGGCGGGTCGTTTAGGTACACGTTCATACCAAGGCTTGCCGCTTTTTGCGCCACATTAGCGCCTATGTTACCCACGCCTATAACACCTATTGATTTGTCTTGCAGATTAAAGCCGCCATTGTCTGCTGACTCCAGCATGGCTGCGACTACATATTCGGCTACGGAATTGGCGTTTGAGCCGGGCCCCCACGCAAAACCGATATTGTGTTCGCGCAGATAGTTCAGGTCAAGATGGTCGAAACCTGTTGTTGACGTTGCCGCAAAGCTTAGCCTGCTGCCGGCCAGCAGCTGGCCATCGACGCGCGTTATGGTCCGAACTATCAGCGCATCGGCATCCCGAACAACCGCTGGCGTTATATCAAGCCCGGGAACCATTTTTACCTCACCTATGGAAGAAAAATACTCACGGACAAAACGAATGCCCGCGTCCGCCACTATCTTCATTTCATATCCCTTAATTTTATCATGTGTTGTTTCGAACTACGAAACCGCATTTTTCAATTCCCGATAATCAATAATCAACGTCTTTTACCATTTGCCTGCTATCCTGGTTTTGCAGTCAGGACAATAACCGTTTTCGATTTTATTTTCGACGATTCTGTAACCCGTACGTTTGACCAACGTTGTCCCGCACTTGTAGCAGAAAGTGCTTTCCGATTTGGCGCCCGGTACATTACCGGCGTAGATATAGTGCAGCCCCGCTGCTTTACCTATGCTCTGTGCCCGTTCGAGGCTTTCGGTCGGCGTGGGCACCGAATCCGTATATTTATAATCGGGACGAAACCTGCTTACATGCCACGGCACATCCTCGCCGGCCTGTGTAACGATAAAATCAGCCAGCCTGCTGAGTTCGTCATTACCGTCATTTTCACCCGGCAAAAGCAGCGTTGTAATCTCAAGCCATATATCCGTTTCTTTTGCAATGTAGCTTATCGTATCAAGCACCGGGTCTAACCGGGCCTTGCACAACCTTCTGTAGTAATCATCGCTGAATGATTTGAGGTCCACGTTTATGGCGTCCAGCCAGGGCTTTGCAAAATCAATAGCTGCGCGACTTTCATAGCCGTTACTGACAAAGACATTGGCAAGGCCCTTTTCTTTGGCCAAATGTGCGCAGTCGCTGCACAGCTCCATAAAAACCGTCGGCTCGGTGTACGTATATGCGATACTGGCGCAGCCGCCTTCCACAGCGGCCTGGACTATTTTGGCGGCGTTTATGGCCTGTCCGGAAATCTGGCCGCTTTCCCATGCCGCCTGGCTGAGCTGCCAGTTCTGGCAGAATTCGCATCTGAAATTGCACCCCATCGTGGCAATCGAAAAGCTCTGTGAACCAGGCTGAAAATGGAACAGCGGCTTTTTCTCTATCGGGTCGGCATTGGCCGCGCAAACTTTGGAATAGTTCAGCGAATAAAGTACGCCGTCTATATTCTTGCGAACGCGGCAGTGACCTGTCCTGCCGTCGGAAATCAGGCATTCCCACCGGCATAGATTACACCGGACCTTTTTGGACCGGTCCAGGCTTTCCCACAATACCGCGCGTTTGAGGTTTTTCTGCTGCAACTGCATTTTATCCGCCTCTGGCAACTCGGGATTTCGCTGCTGCTTATCGGATGCACCCGGGTATGGCTGCACCACACACGGCCTGACGGCTTTTATTCTATACCGTTTACGCTCTGATGTAAATCACTGTTGTCGTTCCTCGGGTAAAAGCTGGTTCCGTGTCAATGCCTCGCTGGTGCGCAGAACCGCCAGGTCCTGCTCGTTGAGCCGCCCGTTGATAAACTGCTGAACTACCTCATGAGGATGGCTGCGAATGTGTTCGGCATCGCCGTCAGCGATAATCCTGCCTTCGTGCAGCATAACGATGCGGTCGGCCACCTTGTATGCGCTGGCCATATCATGGGTAACGACAATGCTTGTAAGCCCCAGTTCCTTTTGCAGTTTTATAATAAGCTCGTTGATTATGTCAGCCCGAATCGGGTCCAGACCGGTGGTCGGTTCGTCATATAAAATCACTTCAGGGTTCATTGCGATAGCCCGTGCCAGTGCAACGCGTTTGCGCTGACCGCCGGAAAGATTGGCAGGGTAGTAGTGCTGAAAACCGTCCATGCCCACTATCATCAGCTTGACCCTTACAATTTCCTCGACCCTGGCGTAATCGGTTATCCTGTAGTGCTGCATTATTGGAAACATTATGTTTTCAGCTACGCTGAGACTGTCGAACAATGCCCCTCCCTGAAACAGGAAACCGTAATGCACCCGCAATTTGCTCAGCTGGTTTTCATTAAGATTGTCGATTCGTGCCTGCTTGAAGTACACCCGCCCTGACGTTGGCCGCAGCAGTACGATAAAATGTTTTATCAGCACGGTCTTGCCGCATCCGCTGGGGCCTATGACTACCGTGGTTTTGCCCTTTTCGATATTCAGGCAGATATTGTCAAGTACCACGTTATCGCCGAACTTCTTTGTCAGGTCTTCAGCGGCAATTACGCTGTCGTCACTGACGAAAAAAGCCTTTTTTTGGCCTGCCGAGATGTTCATTTTGTTTATTAAGCCCGGGAAACCGGATAATAACCGCTGTTAAAGCAAAATCTTGGTTGTCCACAGGGCATTGTAAATACCCTTGAAGATAACCGCCAGCGCGAAATCAATCGCAAGTATTGATATAAAACTGCACACAAACGCCTCGGTGCAGGCCTGGCCTACACCATGTGCTCCTTCCTTGCACGTAAATCCCTTGTAGCAGCTTATCGAGGCAATGGCCACCCCAAAGAAGATTCCCTTTACTATACCTATGGCAACGTCCCACAGTTCCACTGCCTCGGCGCTGAAGCTCCAGTATGCCGTGCTGTTAATGCCAAGTTGTATAACGCTGACAAAATAGCCCCCGAGAATGCCCAGCAGGTCCGCATAGATAATCAAAAACGGCGTCAGAAGCAGACACGCCAGAACACGTGGAGCCACCAGATAACGTATCGGGTCTGTACCCATGCTGCGAATAGCGTCGATTTGTTCGGTAACGTTCATGGTACCCAGCTCGGCCGTCAACGCACCCCCGATACGCCCCGCCAGCATCACCGCTGCAAGAACAGGTCCAAGCTCTTTGACAACCGAGATATTTATCAATACTCCGAGATGTTCTTCCAGACCCATTCCCGCAAGCTGGTCGTAGGCCTGAATCGCCAGTGTCATACCCACAAACGCACCCGTTATCATTATAACCGGCACACTGCGGACACCGATAAGGTTCATTTGCGTCCAGATTAACGGATATGTCCGGCTTCTGGCGCAGCTGGCCGCGGACGTGGTGATTGACTGCCAGAAGAACCTCGCGAACTGCCCGCTATTCAGTACCGCCCGAACCGTTTTTGCGCCTAAATCGGCAATCATTTTCTTTCTCCCGAAACCAAACAGCAGGTCATTTTATGCAGTCGTTGCACCGCATACCACAGCAGAAACCCTCATAACAATAGTAAATGCTCGAAGTTCCATAGTCAACGCAAAAAGGCGGGTATTAATAAACGCACGAAAGCGGGGCGGCAAAACAGGCTGTCACAATCTTTTATATGCTGCCATTGCCGCGTCCTGAACGGTTTTTACCGGCTGATTATGTTCATCCGCGGCCTTAATACAGTCAGCAACTTCAGGTTTGGCATTTACGATTTTGCCGTTCAGCAGGCCGGTCTTTATCTGTATGTCGCCGAAATCCGTTTTAACGGTTACGAATTGCCTGCTGAGCCTGGTTCGTTGCAGGAGCTGTTTTCGGATTCCAAAAGTGACACCTTGCTCAAAAAGCATTTGTTGAAGTTTTTCACAATCCTGGATGGTGCATAGCACCGAGACCTGCACAGCAGGGCGGTTATTTTTCATATAAATAGGCGTCGTAAAGACATCCAGCGCACCTTCGGACAGCAGTTTCTGTGTTATGGAACCGATTACTTCGCCGCTGATGTCATCGACATTGGTTTCAAGCTGACAGACACAGTCGGCGTTTTCTGAATCTGCAGCAGTGGTTTCGCCCAGAATCAGCCGCAGCACGTTTGGGAACTGCTCGGACTGGAACGTACCCGCCCCGTAACCCACCGATTCAATTGCCATTGCCGGCAGTGGGCTAAATTCATCCGTTATAGTTGTAAGAATTGCCGCTGCGGTGGGCGTTAACAATTCCATTTGGGCGGGACCGGCAGCTATGGGAATATTTTTGATAAGTTCCGCTGTGGCCGGTGCAGGTACAGGCATTATGCCATGTCCGCACTTTATTGTCCCGCCGCCGACACTCAACGGCGAGCAGTAAACCTTTTCAATACCCAAACCCACTACGCCGACCGATGCCGCAACAATATCGATTATCGAATCAAGGGCGCCGATTTCGTGGAAATGAACATCATTGCGGTCTTTACCGTGAACAGCGGCTTCTGCGTCAGCCAGTTTATTGAATATGGAAATGGCGGTTTTTTTTGCCCTGGGGTCTATTTTGCTGTCTTCGATGATTTGTATTATTTGCTTTATATTGCGGTGTTTGTGTTCTTCAGCAACCACGGGCACGAAGGTAAGGGCCGACAGGCCCGCCCGGCTGGTTTTGGTTAACTTTATATCGAGCTTGTCGATACCTAAAGTTGCAAGCTGGCCCTTTAAGAATTCCGCATCCAGACCGGCATCGACCATCGCTGCGACTATCATGTCTCCGCCGGCACCGGCAAAACAGTCAAAATATGCTATTTTCATAAATACCGCCTTATTCTGAATTCAGCGGTAATTATCGGATAAATAACGGCCTATGCAAGCAGAATTTAGTTTCGGTGGTCTTTTACAGAAGTACGAAATCCGGCATGATTACTGCTGGACGCATACACGCCTGACGAGCAAAATCCTATCCTGCGCGTTTTCTCAGAAGTGCCAATGCGCCTAAACAAAGCAGACATACGCTGGCCGGCTCAGGGACATTTGTGGCGCCGTAGGCGCTGGTCTCGGGCAGGCCGTCATAGAATTTGCCGGCGGCGTAGGAAATGACGTGACTGTCAACTTGTGTGCTTAACTGTATGAAGTTATTATCCGAAAACGGCCCTGTTCCGGTAATACCTAAGACGAACGTCACTGTCTCGCCGGGGTCTATTACGTGCGGCAGGCTTCCCTGACCGTCAATAAGCGACACATCAAACAGGCCAAAACCGTTGACATGGATACCGTCGCAGGCAAACGCCAGGTCCCAGTATTCTATCTCACTGCCGATTACCTCGGTCAGTACAAGGCCCTGTATGTCGGCGGTGGTGTTAAAATACACTTCGTTAATCTTCAGCGCCGGGTCGCTGAGGGGATTTTCAGGTGTAAGGTTAGTCACGGTAAGTGTCAAGGTATTGCCCAGAACAGAAAAATCGAAAGTTGCATCCAGTTGTTCTGCAGGCGGCGGATTAGTGCCGTCA
>DATKWV010000072.1:0-13711 GCA_035529405.1 Sedimentisphaerales bacterium
TGCTGGGCCTTGGCGCAGTGGGCTTACTGGGCAGGAAACGTCGGCAATAATCTCCCGATACTTGTTATATACCTTGTAAATCAAACAAGGACGTCGGGTTTGTATGCCCGATGTCCTTGTTTATTTAGCAGGCCCTGCGGCAATTTGCCTGTTAGGAAATTAGCTTTGGGGCCATTCAAAAACGCCCTCGAATACCTCAACTGCGGGGCCGGTCATATAGACTGAATTATCTTCCTGACACCAGTACAGGTCCAGTTGCCCGCCCGGAAGATGCGCCACAGACCTTGGCGAACAGCGGTTTGTAAGCACGGCAGCCACGCAGGATGCACATGCACCGGTTCCGCAGGCCAGGGTGATACCGCTTCCCCTCTCCCAGGAGCGCATCCTGAATTGGTTAAAGTCAAGTACCTGAGCAAAATGAACATTTACACGTTGGGGAAAAAGCCGGTGATTTTCTATGGCCGGCCCGAGCTTTTCGAGTTCGACCTGGTCAACGTTTTCACAGAAAAATACCGCGTGCGGATTGCCCATCGATACCAAAGTCATCAGCAGGGGCGTTCCCATTACTTCAAAAGGCTGTTCGATTACCTGCTCTGCCGACAAGCTCACGGGTATATCAGCGGCGCTGAGTACAGGCTGGCCCATATTGACACAAACGCTGCGTACCTTATTGCCAGGGTCGGTCAGGAGTCCCGCTGTTAATACACCTTTGACTGTTTCTATGCGCAGCGACCCAGGGCAGGGCGGCTGACCGGGTACAGTAAAGACGGGGCCTGTCTTACATAGCTTATGCTCGTAAGCATATTTTGCCGCGCAGCGAATCCCGTTGCCGCACATCTGTGCTTCCGACCCGTCGGCGTTGAAAATGCGCATCCGTATATCCGCCTTCTGCGAGGGACAAATCAGCACCAGCCCATCTGCGCCGATACCGAAATGACGGTCACTGACAACTCTGGCGGTGTGCGCAGGGTCGGTGATGTTTTCCTCGAAGCAGTTTACGAAAACGTAATCGTTGCCCAATCCGTGCATTTTTGTAAATTTCATTGGCCGATGCCCTTAACAGGAAAAGCCGTACTATAGGCGCAGCGGGGGGAAAAATCAAGTTTGTCTTTTTGCCCGGTTAGGTGGGATATCAACGGGGGCTTTATGAAAAAGCGCTAATTGCAGGATGCTGCCGGATACAGAAGCAGGCAGGGTCACAGCGGCTAAATCGCGAATTCTTTCTGGTGGTGGGTCATTTGCGCTTTCAGCCGGGCCACAATCGATGAGTGCATCTGCGAAATGCGGGACTCGGACAAGTCCAGTGTTGCGCCGATTTCCTTCATGGTCATTTCCTCATAGTAATACAGCACAATGATGAGCCGCTCTGCCCGGGTAAGCCCCCTGGTAATAAGGTGCTTAAGGTCCCGTTTCTGGGCTTCGACGAGGGGGTTTTCACTTTTCTTGTCCATGATAATATCTATTTCAGCAACATTTTTTTCGCTGTCGTCGTCGGAGAGTTTGGCGTTCAAGGAGACCTGACAGACAGCGTTTGCCTCTCTGTGCAGCTTCATAAACTCATCCATGTCCATATCGAGGGCTTCAGCGGTTTCGTTTTCGGTTGGTTGTCGGCCCAGATGTACCTGCAGCGACTGGGTGGCCCGTGCCAGCTGCTGGGCGCGGGCTCGGACCAGGCGCGGCACCCAGTCCATGCTGCGAAGCTCGTCGAGAATGGAACCCCTTATACGGGCTGAGCAGTATGTCTCGAATTTTACATTTCTGCGGGGGTCGAATGCCGTGATAGCGTCCATGAGGCCGAATGTACCGGCGCTTATAAGGTCATCGAGCTCGATTTTGCCGGGTAACTTGCTGTGGAGGCGCTCGGCGCTGTATCTTACAAGAGGCCTATAATATTCCAGCAGCAGGTTGCGGTAATGTACCTCATGGGCTTTGTGGAACTGCTGCCAGATATGGGCGATATCCAGTTTCTGTTTTGTCTTCACAGAGGTCCTCCCTGAAATCGCTGGGCCGCGGCACCAAGGGCGACCGTGCGATTGCCGTTATCGGTGCTGTAATTGACTGCGAGCATATTATTGTCGGCAGATAACGCGCGCTGCCGCCGAAGAAACAGTACGTACCCGCAGTTGTTATCGAGCTTTTGGCGCATAACTTTAACAAAACCAGTCAACAACTTTTCTTAAAAAGCCGGTATCGTCTGCCTGAACCATAGAGCCGGTGCTTAATTTGGCCGCCAGAGCCGCCAGTGAAGCGGTAATCGAGGCCCTGGGATAGGCTAAAACGACCGGTTTTCTGAGGCGAACCGCTGCTTTGAGCTTGTCATCGTTTGGCAGTACCGCACCGCAGTAGATATGGGTGTTCAGAAACTTCTTTGCGACGCCTGCAATCTGGCGATAGGTTCTTCTGCCTTCGGCCATCCCGTCGGCCATATTGACGACAACGCTGATACGCCCGGTAAAGTTTTTGGCTGTCAGGACCTTTATCATCGCATAAGCGTCGGTCATTGCAGCTGCTTCAGGCGTTGTTACAACCAGGACATGGTTGGCAGCAAGGCAAAGCCCCACTACGGATTTGGAAATTCCCGCGGCGGTATCGATGGCGATTATGTCACAATTATTCTGAAGCGTTGAAAGCTCACTCAAAAGCCTCTGACGCTGAAACTCACTGAGGTCGGCCAGGTCCGCAAGGCCGGACGCCCCACAGATTATTTCCAGACCCTCCGGGCCGATGTGAATAATCTCGTCCATTGTTTTTCGCCCGGCCAGCATATGTGAAATGTTGTATTTGCTGTTGATATTCATAATGGCTTCGAGGTTGCCTAAGGACAGGTCTGCGTCGAGAAGAACAACTCTTTTTCCTGATGCAGCCAGACATATACCGAGATTTGCCGCTATATTTGTCTTGCCAACGCCGCCTTTGCCGCTTGTTACGGCCAGGACTTTGGCGTGTGTATGGTGCTTCATAAGGTCATGCAGGTGAGAAGATTCCTTTAGGGTTTGTGTAATCATCGTTTAATTGTCACTCCAGGATTTTTCTGCTGCGCCTTTTTGCCTGAGGAGTCCGAATGCGGCCTTTCGGTCAAGCAGGTTCTGGACAAGCTTGGTTATCTGCAGTTTGATATATGCGGATTTCGATTTTGTAAGCAGGCTGCCGGCTTTGGTATCGGGTACAGGTGCAATCTCAAAGGTGCCGTTGGCGCCGAATTTGACAAGCTCGGTGTCCCGCAGAAGCAGTTTTCCGCTGTTGATATGTTCGTCGATGGCGGCGTTGAGCAGCCTTGAGAACTGGTGCTCTGGAAGGTCTTTCGGGACAAATCCCGGCTTGTTGATGTTCTGTATGTTTTGCGTCAGCAGCTTCTGGCGGTTATGCGTGAACTCGATTATTTTAACCAGTATCTCGGTAACATTATCTGTTATTGCCGCAGAAAGGTTCATATTTTTCTCCTTGATTGATTATGAATTCCGGCCTTTGATAAAGTGCTTAAAACCGCCGGCGACAAGTTCGCATTTGACCGGCGAAGTTTACCCCCGAGAATCAGCCTTGACGGTTGTTTGGCGGGCCATGATTGGGCACCCGCGTCGAGCTGGTATCTATCCTTAATCGGCTCTGCCATAAGTCGTCCTTGACTGCCGCCAGGGACCGGATGCCGCTGGCTGTGTATTGTTATGCGGGAACAATCGGTTTTCCGGCCTCTGATTTGTTCATCTATATCCGTTCTTCAATCACGGTAAGTCAGCTTTCTGTGAAAGTATCCTCACGCATAAGAATTTGTCTTATTTGCGAGAGGGTGTTTGTCTTTCTAAGCTCATTTATCCTGGATAATCTGTGAAATACCGATTCGTCGTACAGTCGGTGTCCACCCTCGGTCCATTGCGCTTCCTGGATAAGGCCCATAATCGTGTAGTTGTGCAGGGTTTGGCGTGAAAAGGGGCTGTAACGAACAAGGTCGCCAATTCGGTAGAGTTTGGCGGGTACCTCTACGGTAAAATCACCTGTTTTCGATTGCATGAGTTTACTCTCCAACAAGGTTGTCCGAATGCGTTTTACATTATATAAAATGTAAAACGCATTTTAGGTGGTGTCAACTATTTTTTTGTTTTTTTTGGAAAAAAATTCTTTTTTTGGGAAAAACTTTTGTAGGTTTTGTGTAGGAGGCTGTGGTTTTAATCGACTTTGCCTGGTTGTTGGGAGGGTTCAAGCATGGCGATTAGGGTCGGTAAAGCCCGAGTGTATCGACACTTACGTGTGTATGAGCAAGAATAACGACCAATCCGAAGCTGTCATTGGTAGCGATACCAATGTGTCCCTGCTTGAACAGGTTGGGCCATTGGCATTGGAAATAAATTGTCTGGACATAAGGCGAATAGCCAATATTTGTGTGGCAAACATTCCCAAACTGGTTGCAGTCAAATACGCATCGCTGTACGTGCTTGACGAAACAAACAGGATTTTACACCTGCAGGCATATAATCATTCGTTTCTTATAAACAAGATAGTATCGCTGGACCGCAAGCCGCCTTCGCCGATGGTTATTGCCGTGGCAACGAAACAGATGCTGTTTACCGACGACATAGACAGCCACAAAACACCCGTAATTACAAAGTCGCAGCGGGCATTTGCGAAAAATTATTTCACGAAAAGCTGCATAATCGCCCCACTGGTATGCCAGAACAGGGTCATCGGCGTTTTGAATCTGGCTGACAGGATTACCAAAGACAGTTTCTGCCGGGAGGATATTGCCCTTGTAGAGCTGTTCAGGCAGCTTGTAGGTGCGTCGATAGGTAATATAAAACTTTTTGAAAGAATTCAGCGTCAGGCAGCGATAGACGGGTTGACCGGTCTTATAAATCATAAGACTTTCTACGAATGCATTGAAAAGGAGATGTGGCGGCTGCGGCGGTATGGCGGGCACATTGCGTTGATTATGGTTGATATTGACAACCTGAAGATGATAAACGACAAGTTCGGACATCGCGCAGGCGATAAGGTAATAGGCCTGGTCAGCGCGAAGATAAAGGACTGTATTCGACAAATCGATACGGCAGCGAGGTACGGGGGTGATGAGTTTGCGGTAATTCTGCCGAACACAAGCCTTGCCGATGCGAGTATCGTTGGCCAGCGTATGGTCAGCAGCGTAGCAAATCTGTCAATAACGTGGAAAAAGGAGCAGATTCCGCTGTCTATCAGTGTGGGTCTGGGCGAATACGGGTCTGACTTCAGTCCGGAAGATATAACAAGCTGTTCGGACCAGGCGCTTTATATGGCCAAGCACGCGGGCAAAAACACCGTAAAGGTCTTCCAGCATGCCTTAAAACAATAAGTTTGTCGGTCAAAACTTATTGTCATAGCTGTGGTTTATCCCGTCCGGAATCATTGTACTTACCCAATACAACAAGAACATTTCACTGGGCGCACAAAATAGTATTTACTCCCGTCCTGCCCCCAGCTACAATATCCGGCTGTTTAGCGGTACGGCTGCGGCAGATATATATATTAGCTGAGGCGGCGTAAATATGAACGAGGGAAATAATCAGTTTTCTTCGGGCAAAGACCTCGCGCGCAAGCTGCCGATGTTTAGTGCATCGGACCCTGAGGCGCTGGCCCAAGAAAAGGCTGAACTGGCGGCATTACCGGGAAAAGGAGTTTTAAGACGGTGGGCCTGGTACTTTCAGAAGGCAGGGCCGGGCTGGATGCAAAGCGCGCTGGTGCTTGGCAGCGGAAGTGCAATGGGTTCGTTGTTTGCGGGGGCATTTCTCGAGTATCGCTTATTGTGGGTTCAGCCGGTGGCAATGCTGCTGGGAATTATAATATTCGCAGCCATATCGTATCAGACGCTCTCGACCGGCGCCAGGCCGTTTCAGGTGGTAAGAAAGTTTATACATCCGTCGGTGGCGTGGCTGTGGCTGGTCGGAGCGATGATTTCGACCCTGATTTGGCACATACCTCAATACGCACTGGCGGCGGGTATGACGGACGACATCATAAAGACCCTCACCGGCTGGCAGCCGACGCCGAGTCAGCAGGTGTTGGTATTAATCGGGCTTGGGCTGATGTTTCTGGCAATTTCTACGGCCATTACGTGGGGCTACAGCAGCGGATACAGAGGAATAAGGATTTACGAGCAGACATTGAAGGCCCTGGTGTGGATGATTACCATTGCCTTTGCGCTGGTTGTCATTCGTGCCACTATCAGCGGACGTGTTGAATGGGGCAGGGTGCTGAAAGGCTTTGTTCCGATGTATATTCCCAGAGACGGGCGTGGAATCGCCGTATTGGTGGCACTGCTTGGCGCAGCTACGGGCGTGAACGCAACGTTTTTGTTTCCATATACGCTGCTGGCACGCGGTTGGGATAAGCAACATCGGACGCTGTCACGGTTCGATTTGGTTACAGGTATGTTTCTGCCGTTCTCGGTGATAACCAGCCTGATAGTTATTTCGGCGGGCTGTACGCTTTACGGTTCAGCGGAATTCGGGCCAAACACTACGGTGCTGTCGCCGGTAACGGCGGCTTCGATGCTGCAGCAGGCGGGGTTTGGGATGTTCATTTCGCGCATCGTTTTCGGTCTTGGGATACTCGGAATGGCGCTTAGCACCATCACTATGCATATGCTTATGAGCGGGTTTGTGGCGTGTGAGATATTCGGCGTTAAACCGGGGGGCTGGGGATACCGCCTGTCGTGTCTTATGCCGGCGCCGGGAATGGTGGGGGTGATACTATGGAAGTATATGGGGCCGTGGGTAGCTGTTCCGGCCTCGGCAATTTGCGGAGTCCTGGTACCCATCGCGTACATAATATTCTTTATCCTGCAGAATAAGAAAAGCTATCTCGGCGAGGATAAGCCAGTCGGTGCAAGGGCTGTTGCCTGGAACGTTGCTATGCTTGTGGCGATAACCGCTTCTATGCTGTGGGCCGGTTATTACGTCTATGCGCTGATATTGTAGTCAAGTCAAATTGCGCAGGTACGCAATTTTTGCACGGGACAAAGGTCAGCTATGGCGATTCAAAAAACAATCAGCCGTCGCGTGCTGCTGAAAAATGCGGCTGCAGCGGTCGGCGCGGTGACCTTTCCATATATTGTTTCCTCATCGGCGCTGGGCAAATCCGGGACTGTTGCCGCCGGCAACCGAATCGTGGTCGGCTGTGTTGGTATGGGAATTCAGGGGACCGGGCTTATGCGGGAATTCCTGGGCCATAAGGACGTTCGCGTAGCGGCTGTTTGCGATGTTTCCGAAAGCCAGCGTCAGAAGGCCAAAGATGTTGTTGACCGGCACTATGGCGACAACGGCTGTGCGGCGTATAATGATTTCCGTGAACTGTGTGCGCGCAGGGACATCGATGCGGTCTGTGTTGCCACGCCTGACCATTGGCACGTTTTGGTTTCGCTGGAAGCGGCCCGAAGCGGCAAAGATATATATACCGAGAAGGCCCTGGGGCTGAGCCTGGCTGCGGATAAGGCCCTTCGGCAGGCATGCCGCAAATACGGCACGGTTTTTCAGTGGGGCACGCAGCAGCGTTCGGGGCGTAATTTCCGTTTCGGGTGTGAATTGGTCCGCAACGGTCGAATCGGCAGGCTTCATACCATCCTCGTTGGTGCGCCTTACGACTTTGCGTTTCCCAATCAGCCGACCCAGCCGGTACCGAAGGACCTCGATTATGACATGTGGCTGGGCCCTGCACCGTGGGCGCCATATAATTACCAGCGGTGTCGCCCGTGGACGGCGGAAGAAAGCTACGGGATATGGTATCACATATCCGATTATTGCCTCGGAGGCATCGGGGGATACTGGGGTGTGCACCACGTGGATATTGCCCAATGGGGTCACGGTACCGACCACACCGGGCCGGTTGAAGTCGAAGGCACAGCCGTGTTTCCCACGGACGGGCTGGCTGACTGTGCGGTAAGCTGGAAGGTTTTTCACCGGTATGCCGACGGTGTGACGATGGTTTACACGGATAACCAGCAGAATAAGCAGGGCGTGGTTTTTCAGGGCACGGAGGGGTGGGTCTATGTCAGGCGCAGCGGCATCTGGACAGAACCGGAATCGCTGCTGACGACCGTCATCGACCCGGAGGAGATTCATCTTAGAGACAGCAAAAATCATCAGCGGAACTTCCTCGATGCCGTCAAGACCAGGCAGCAGACAGTCTGCCCCATCGAAGTAGCAGTTCGTTCGGATACGATTTGTCACCTTACCGACATCGCCACGCGATTAGGTCGCAAGCTGCAATGGGACCCTGCAAAGGAGGATTTCGTGAATGACCGGCAAGCCAGCCGGATGTTAACACGGTCGATGCGCAGCCCCTGGCACCTGTAACAGCGGGCGGCAGAGGTGATGGAACGGCTTGACGGTGTAAGATTTTTTTATAGATATGGAAGAAAGGGGTGCTTGATATGGGCAGAGTCTATATTGGTCTGAACACGGAGTTCTCTCGCAGCAGCGATAAACCTTTTGAGTGGGCCGTCGAGAAAGCTGCTGAGATGGGGTATAAGTACATTGAGCCGATGGTACACTTCGGACGTGAGCTTATGAGCGAGGCGGGCTATTACCATACGGTCTCGATGTTTGATGACCCGTACCGGATAAAAAACGCCTGTGACAAGGCGGGTCTGACAATTTCAGCTCTCCAGGCCCACGGCCCGTTGGGCAGGCCGGATGTGCACGGTGATTATATCAAGCTGGCCATTCGGGTTGCAGGCGAAATTGGTGTGCCCGTGGTTAACACCGATGAAGGGATTAAGGCTAAGTGGACGACTGAAGAGGAGGATTTCGTATTAATCAAATATACACTTCAGGAAGCAGCCTTCATTGCTGAACGGCGGGGGGTAAAGATTGGCATAGAACCCCATGCACAGTATTCGAGGACGCCGGCTGGTCTGGACCGCATCTACAACCTGGTTGATTCACCGTCGGTCGGCATAAACTTCGATACGGGCAACGCCTATCTGGCCGGCGAGGATGTGTACGCATGGCTGGAGCATGTGGCCGAGCGGCTTGTACACCTGCACGCAAAGGATATATCCGTAGAGCACTCGAAAGCAGAACGCGGCAAGGTAACAGGTACGCCGGTGGGCTGTGCGTGCGGCGACGGGGTATTGGACTGGGCCAGGATTATTGCAATTGTTCGGGAAAAAACGCCGCAGGACATTGTTTTCTCTGTGGAGTGCGGCACACCCGACCAGGCTGCACGCAGTTTAAGGCACCTTAGCGGGCTGGTCCGTTAGTCGATTAAAGGACTCAAACTGACCACTACCATCGATTAGTTTGAGAACGCAAAAAGCAAAACGCAAAAATCAAAATTTTGGAATCCGCCTGCGGCGGATGGCTGATTTTTTCAGGTGTGTGTTACAGAACATATTGCCGAATGTACGGTTATGTTAATTTTCAACCATTAGTCGGTTAGTTTGAGTAAAGGAGTTGAAAAAAGATGAAACGCGTTACCCTAATTTGTGCTGTTTTGGTGTTGTTAAGTGCGGCCTTTGGGGCAACAGCCGGCGCCGCAGAAGTGTCAAATGCTGAATCGCCTTTGAATTGGAGGCTGGGGGCCGCCGCCTGGAGCTTCAGGGAGTTTACTTTTTTTGAAGCTATTGATAAAACTCGCGCCCTGGGCATATATTACATCGAAGCCTTCCAGGGACAAAAAGTCAGTCCGGATACGAATCTCGAGATGGGTGCTGCTGTGCCTGATGACGTACTGGCCAAGATCAGAAGCAGGCTGAATCAGGAAGGAGTCACCTTGACCAGTTATTACACTTTTAATATCCCGCGGGACCCGGTCGAATGCAGAAAGCTTTTCGAGTTCTGTCGCAAGCTGAACATCGAAACGATTGTTTCTGAGCCGCCGCCTGAGGACTTGGACGTCATTGAGCAATTCTGCAACGAATATAAAATTAATCTTGCCATACATAATCACGCCACGGGCAAATCGCGCTACTGGAATCCGCGTGATGTAGCGCAGGTATGCCAGGGACGCAGCAAACGTATCGGCGCCTGCTGCGACACGGGTCATTGGCAACGGTCGGGAATCAGCCCTGTCGAGGGCGTGAAGATACTCGAGGGCAGAATCATTTCGTTGCACGTCAAAGACCTTAATGTGGCCGGTCCGGAGGGCCACGATGTACCCTGGGGCACAGGGCAGGGCGAAATTGCTGCTACACTTGGCCAACTGCATCGACAGGGGGTTCAGCCTGCCATCATTGCCATCGAATACGAACAAAACTGGAAAAATTCGATGCCGGAGCTGGCCCAGTGTGCCCGGTATTTCAGGCAGGTAGTTAATAAACTGACCGCAACCGAACCGCTGTATGTAGGCTGGGCATCGCGCAGCATAACACCACAGCTGCCGGTGGCCTTGGCAGGGCAGATGCACCTTCGCATTGCCGAGGTGGTGAATGACCCTATTACCTGTACGGCGATTGCCATCGAGACAAGAAAGGGTGATAAATCAATCGAGCAGGCCCTGATGGTTTCCTGCGACCTGTGCATGATAAACAGCAGCCTGCAGAACAAGGTAAGAGAAAAGGTCAAGGCAGAACTTGCCGATTTCGACGTGAAAAAGTTGTTTCTGAACGCCACTCATACGCATACGGCGCCGCATCTTGAGCCGAGCAGTTTCAGATACGAAATTCCCAAAGAAGGTGTGTTGCAGGCGGACGAGTATGTTGAGTTTGCCTCAAGCCGGATATGCGAGGCGGCCATCGAGGCCTGGAAGAACCGCAGGCCAGCCGGCATGAGCTGGGGACTTGCCCAGGCCGTAGTCGGACACAACAGAAGAGTAGTTTACTTCAAGGGCGGCACACAGATGTACGGGGGGGTGAACAAACCGGATTTTGACTGCATCGAAGGCTATGAGGACCACGGCTTAGAGCTGCTGTTTTTCTGGACGCCGGCACAAAAGCGGTTATTCGGCAAGCCGGGAAGAAAACTGACGGGAATCCTAATAAATCTGCCCTGTACGAGCCAGGAGACGGAACAGCCGCGGCCGACAGGAATCGGCGATACACCTGGCTACAAGGTTTCGGCTGACTTCTGGCATGAGGTAAGACAGGAACTGCGCAAAAGGTATTCCAAAGACCTGTTTATCTTTCCGCAGTGCTCAGCGGCAGGCGACCAGTCGCCTCATCTGATTTGGCGCAAGGATGCCGAGGGTGAAATGCTGAAAAGAAAAGGCATAACAACCCGCAGGGAAATAGCCCTGCGCATAGCCGATGCTGTTGACAGCGTTTTCGACTATGTCAAATCCGCCAGGGACAAGGTAATCTTCAAACACTCGGTTGACAATATCAAGCTGCCGGTGAAAGAAGGTGGTTCCGAGCCGCTTGATATTGAGGTGCACGTTATTCGGCTGGATGATGTGGCTGTATGCAGCAATCCTTTCGAGTTGTACCTTGACTATGGCCTGCGTATAGAGGCACGCAGCAAGGCCGTGCTTACGCTTACATCACAATTGACTGCTGGTCGTGCCGGTTATTTGCCCACGCCCAAGGCGGTTAAGGGCGGAGGCTACAGCGCCGAGGTATATAGGGTAGGCCCGGAAGGCGGGCAGGTGCTGGTCGATGAAACCGTCAAAAGAATAAACCAGCTTTGGGATTAGTAGTCGGTCAATGCGGCTGCAATGATAGAAAGGAAATGACGAAAATGAAAAAGCTTGTGATTAGAATTGCAGGGGTGACTATTATTTCCATTTTTCTGTTGGCAGCGGGGCAAAACGCCATCGGCCGCCCCGCCAAGGCCTATGACAAGACGAAGATGCCTGAAATGAAATATGCTTTCGGTGTGGATTATTACGCTGAGTGCTGGCCTGAGCAATTATGGGATAAAGATATCGAGTTAATGGCAGCAGCTAATATGAATATCGTCAGGCTGGCCGATTTCGCCTGGTCGCGAGTGGAAACTGCGCCGGGACGATTTGACTTCAGCTGGCTTGATAAAGTGATTGAAAAAATAGGCAGCAGGGGTATGAAGGTTGTGCTGGGCACCTCGACCGCAGGGCCACCGTACTGGCTTGTAAAACGGTATCCGGGCGTTTCGCCTGTAGATTATGAAGGTCACAGCGTCAGGTATTACGGAAGAGGCGATGGCGCCCAGTATTCCTATTATAATCCGGATTTTCTCAGATGTGTTGAAAGATTAGTTACGGCAATGGCGAGACATTACAAGGACAATCCTTATGTTTACTGTTGGCAGGTTGATAACGAATTGAATTGGGAGGATAATCTCGGATACGATACTTACACCAAACAGGCATTTAGAGAATGGCTTCAAAAGAAGTATAAAACAATCGCTGATTTGAACAAAATCTATGGTAACGCTCTTTATATACAGGAGTATGACGACTGGGGTGAGGTTGAGCCTCCTGTGCCCCCGTTCAGCAGGAAACTTCCTGGATTGGCGCTGGACTGGCTGAGGTTCAGGTCCGAAACGCTGATTAAATATACGGAATTTCAGAGGTCCCTTATCAAGTCGCAGGCCCCGGCACAACCGGTAACTACCAACCAGATGGCGGGATTTTTCGGCAGGATAAACTATTATGATATGGGAAAGGTGGTTGATTTTGTGGCCAACGACCTCTATCCCAAATGGGTGCCGCACGACTCAGACCCCGTCCTCGCTTTAAGTCACGACGGCAACAGGAATATGGCGGAAACAGGAAACTTCTGGTTGATGGAAACTCAGAGTGGAGCCCTTCCCGGCGCAAAGACGCCCAGGCCAGGAGAGCTTCGCAAATTCGCCTACCAGGCAATCAGCAGGGGCGCAAACGGGATATTGTACTTCAGGTGGAGAGCAAATCCCGCCGGGCACGAGCAATTCTGTATCGGTATTTTCGACCATGACAACAGGATGAACAGAAAATACGAGGAAGTACAGAACATCGGCAGGGAATTATCAAACTTTGCAGATGTGATTATGGATACGGATTTCAGGGCACAGGCGGCTATACTTTATTCGTACGACAGCAGATGGAGCACCGAAATAGACCCTTATTTTAATACCACGTATGTTGAGGAAATTTACAATACCTATAAAGCTTTGTGGACCAAACGCATACCCACGGACGTAATCAGTCCTGAGAACAGCTTTGACGGCTATAAAGTGCTTTTTGTTCCTTTCGGATATCTGGTTGACAGTTCGCTGGCCTTAAAGCTGACCGATTATGTCAGGGGCGGAGGTATGCTCATATCAACTGCCAGACTTGCGGTCAAGGACGAATTTAACCGAGTGTTCACCGAACCGCTGCCGGGTTTGTTAAGCGGTTTGTTCGGGATGACCATAAAAGGTTATGACTTTATTGCCGAAAGCGAGGATAAGGGAATAGTCATGGATTCGGCGTCTGATTTTCCGGGCGTTAAACGACTCAGAGCAAAGAGCTGGATTGATATACCCCAGCCGGCTAAGGCCAGGGTCATAGGGACACATTCGGGAGACTTTACTGACGGAAAGCCCGCTGTGACTGTTAATGATTACGGCAAGGGAAAGGCGGTTTATATCGGGGCCTTTCTGGCGTATGAAGATGTGGCCAAACTTGTCGAGGCACTTATAAATACCGGCAGAATAAAGCCTTTTGCCGTTACAACTGATACCGATGAGCAGGTTGAGATAGTAAAGCGATGGGGTAAGAATTATGAGGTGCTTTTCGTTATCAACCATTCAGGTAACGACCGGAGCGTCGAGATAGACCTGCAAAAGCAATATTCGATTAAGGAGTTGACCGG
>DATKWV010000073.1:0-5858 GCA_035529405.1 Sedimentisphaerales bacterium
TAAAGAATTGTATTTTAGGCCGATATATAGACAGTTTTTTATTCCCCGATAGCTCAATCGGTAGAGCGAGCGGCTGTTAACCGCTAGGTCGTAGGTTCGAATCCTACTCGGGGAGATTGAGGGGGGCTTGGCCCCTCCTGAAACTCCTTCGATAGGCTTGGACCTTGTGAGCTTGTCCCGAGGAGCAATGTGACGAGTTCATCTATGTCTGTGCCATAAATCATAGATTCAAGAAGTTCAAAGCTATCCTGTGGTGAATTTCGGATTTTGAACATTCGAATTTGTTTCGAGATTCGAACTTCGTATTTCGTATTTCAGTTGCCCCCGGTCCCTGACCCCTGACCACAAGTCTCGCTGGTACAGCAGATTACAACACCGGCAAAAGGATTGCGGGCCGGCAACGGAAACTGTTTTCAATTGGCTCTTTTACTTGCGCAAAATATTCGTATAATCACCGGTTATGATAGCAATACTCGAGGGAAAACTCGTAAAGCTCGACAAAGACCACGCAGTAGTGCAGGTCGCAAGCTTGGGATACGAGGTTATGCTGCCGGGATACGTGGTAACTGAACTTTCCGACAGAATCGGCACCGATGTGAGACTATGCACGATGGAATACTACGAAGGTACGCCGGTTGGCGGCAATCTCATACCACGGATGGTCGGCTTTTTGAATTCCGGCGAGAGAGATTTTTTCACGAAATTCGTCAGTGTCAAGGGAATAGGCATCAGAAAAGGCCTCAAACTGTTAAGTATGCCCATTGCAACCATAGCCGCTGCAATAGAAAACGGCGAACAGAAAAGTCTTATGCAGCTTCCCGGAGTGGGAAAAAGAATGGCTGACCAGATTATCGCAGAGCTGAAAGGCAAGCTGCAGACCTTTGCGCTCGGTGCCGAATCAGCCGGACCGGCAACGGAACGGCTCAGGCCCTTCCAGGCGGAGGCGCTGGAGATACTTATTGCCTGGGGCGAAAAAAGAAACGAGGCAGCAGAGCTTATCGAACTGGCCTGTAAAAGGCATCCCGATGTAACTTCCGCCCAGCAGCTTGTGCCGCTGGTCTATAGACTCAAGCAGGGAGTAGAGGTTTGAAATTTACTCCTTCGACTGTGCTCAGGACAAGTATTGATTATTGACTATTGACTATTGGAAAAGACAAGAGTTTCGATTTTGTGTTATGGCGGTAGATAGAGTTATAAGCGGAAAGTCACTCAACGACCGGGAAGAGAGTTTCCACCTTTCCCTGCGGCCGAAGTATCTGGACGAATGCACAGGGCAGGCAAGCGTAAAGCAAAAGCTTTCAATTGCCATAACAGCGGCCAAACAAAGAGGCGAACCGCTGGAGCATATCCTATTTTACGGCCCGCCGGGCCTGGGAAAGACCACGCTTGCCAACGTGGTGGCCAACGAAATGGGCTCGCGGCTGAGGTCCTCGTCCGGGCCGGCACTGGTAAAAGCAGGCGATGTCATGGGGCTTTTGACCAATATAAATACCGGCGATGTGCTCTTTATCGATGAAATCCATCGTCTCAGCACGCCTGTAGAGGAGTTTATTTACCCTGCTATGGAGGAGTTCAGGGTGGACTTTACCGTTGACAGCGGCCTGCACGCAAAGACCATCAACTTTCCGTTGAAGCTTTTTACGCTCATCGGGGCAACTACGCGGGCGGGACTGCTCAGCGCTGCGCTTCGCAGCCGGTTCGGGATGCTGTATCACGTGGAGTTTTACAGCGACGCCGAGCTGGAAGAGATTCTTCAAAGGTCTGCCGGCCTGCTCGGATTAAGCTGCCGGCAGGGAGCACTGGAGCTGATTGCCTGCCGCAGCCGAGGCACACCGCGGGTGGCCAATCGCCTGTTAAAGCGAGTTCGTGACTACGCGCAGGTCAACAATTCAGATGCTTTGACAGCCGAGATTGTCGAACAGGCACTTAAAATCGAGCAGGTCGATAATCTGGGTCTGGATGAGCTTGACAGGAAGTTTCTTCTGGCGCTGGTGAATGTTTACGCCGGCGGCCCCGCAGGTATCGAAGCCATCGCAGCCACGCTCGGCGAGGAAAAAGATACGCTCGAAGATGTGGTCGAACCGTATCTGCTGCAGACGGGATTTCTGCGGCGTACCAACAGGGGCAGGGAGCTGACAAAAGCCGCTTACGACCATTTGGGCATAGAATACACCGCCAAAAATGCAGGCCCTGACCACGGCGGCTTGTTTAAATAACTCAAACCGGCCTGATTGAAACTGTCATGCTCGGCAAAGGTAAGTATCCGGCTCACAGACAACCTTTGCACCGGTAACACCATCGGTCAGGCAAGACCCTCGGAAAATCCGCCCAGCGGATATTTTGTGTTGGGATTCAGCGGCGGCATATCAGGCAGAAAAAACAAAAATTTTTCCAAAAGTACGAAATTTTTCGTTTTTTCGCTTGACGGTACGAAACTTTTCGTATAGACTGGCTTAATAAAATCCATAAACGATATACGAAAGGAGTTTCGGTATGGCAAAACGCAAACCCAACGCCCCAACAGCCGGAGAACTGGAAATACTGGCAATTCTATGGGAAAGAGGGCCAAGCACCGTCCGGGCAGTCAATGAGACAATGAACCGGGGAAAGACAGTCGGATACACCACAACGCTTAAACTTATGCAGATTATGGCTAAAAAGGGCCTGCTTATCCGGGATGATTCCAGATTCCAGCACGTGTACAGACCAGCCGTCAGCGAAGAAAAAACACAAAAACAGGTTGTCGGCAATTTACTCGAAAAGGTGTTCAGCGGTTCCGCGGAAAAACTGGTGATGCGGGCGCTTTCAGCGAAAAAAGTCTCAGCTAAAGAGCTGGCCAAAATCAAAAAGCTGATTGAGCAGATGGGAGGAAAATAATATGGAAACGATTGCAAATATGTTTCAGGCGGAAATAATTCAACGGCTTGGCTGGACATTGGTGCATTTCGTATGGCAGGCGGGGGCGGTTGCTTTGGTTGTTGCAGCGGCGCTGAGGCTGCTGCGAAAATCATCGGCGAACCTGCGTTATATGGCTGCATGTATAGGTTTGGTCTCAATAGTTCTGATTCCGGCAATTACTTTCCGGCTGGTCAATGTGTCTGTAGAAACTATCGAGCCTGTAAAGCAGGCTGCAGTTAATGTACCGAAAGCCGGTGCGGAAACTCAAACAATCGTAGAAATGCCGCAGGTGGAATCACCGCCGGTACAGGCTGCTGCCTCGCCGAGGGTTTCATTGAAGGATAAGTTTATCGAGACAGTCGAACCGGCCTTGCCTTATATAGTTGTTGGCTGGCTTGTCGGGGTGTTCGGTTTGAGTCTCTGGCATTTGGGCGGCTGGACACAACTGCAAAGGCTTCGGCGACAAATGGTCAAACAGGCAGAGGCGTCGCTGCGAAATAAGGTGCGGGTATTGGCTGAAAGGCTGGGTATTGGCAGGGCTGTCGGCCTTGTAGAATCAGCTTTGGTTCAGGTGCCTACAGTGGTAGGACATTTAAAGCCTGTAATCCTTCTGCCTGCAAGTGCATTGACCGGATTAAGCCCTGAACAGATCGAGGCCATTTTAGCTCATGAACTGGCCCATATAAAAAGACATGATTATCTGGTTAATATACTGCAGACGGTTGTTGAGATACTCGGCTTTTATCATCCAGCTGTATGGTGGGTATCAGCCACAATCAGGACAGAACGTGAGAACTGCTGTGATGATATAGCTGTTAGTTTATGTAGTGATAGAGTCTGTTATGCCAAAGCGTTGACAACTATGGAAGAAATCCGTGCCGGCCAACCGGCATTTGCCGTTGCTGCAACAGGAGGCAGTTTGTTGACGCGTATCCGGCGTTTACTCGGCAAAGATTGCACAAACGAAGGAAAACTAAGCTGGTTGCCTTCTGTTATTGCAATACTGCTGATTATGATGTTGGTAATCCCCGCAGCATTGGCATTGAGTTCCAAACCGAGGCCAGATTCAGGCAATTTAAGGACAAACGAATTAGTTCGTCTTACCTCTGTAGTTCCGCAGGATATGACCATAGAGCGGTTGGCGGATATTTGTGAAGCTGCGGGCTCTTCCATCGTTAGTCTCCACATTTCCTACGAATGGTATGTCGAACCGCCTATGACAATAGAGGATATAGCAGGCACGGGAATTCTTATAAACAAAGGCCGGCCAAGGTATGAGCTGTTGGCGGCAAGGCCGTTTTTGGAGCGGGTGCGTATTTTCGAGTGGGGAACCTTTGTGGCCGCTGACGGTACCTCCTGGGACAGCATTCGCAAGAGCAGCTACGATGGAAAGGTTTCCACGAATCTGACTATCGGCAACAGCATTTCAAAATCTCACAAGGACGGAACGGTCGTCACTGGCAGGCGGTTTGTTCCAACATCAGTGAATATGACGCCGCTGGGATTTACAATTCTGCGTCTTGATTACGATAACAAACCGCTTTGGGATTTTTTGAGAGAGTATAAGGATATTGTCGTGTTTGATAAAACCGTTTCGAGGATAAACGGGTTTGATTGTATCAAGGTCGAGCTTCTGCAGCAACAAACCAGAAGAGCTTTTATGCGTATCTATTTTTCCGCAGAGCACGGTTATGCCCCTGCCAGATACGAATATATCAACGGCGCCAAGGTTGCGTCGACTGTGGATATTACCACCTTTGAGCAGGTCTTACGGGATCTGTGGTTTCCCAGCGGCGCCATCATACACGGCGCGGGCGATAAAACCGCAAATGTTTACAGTGCTATCGGAAAGATTGCAGTGAACCAAAAAGTTTCCGACAGGGATTTTGATATCGAATTTCCGGCTGGTACGGAGGTAAATGACGAAGTACACGGCAGGAAATATATCGTAAAGCCCACAAAACAGCAGAAACAACAACGAGCAAAAGAAGCCGAAGAGCTGGCCAAATTCTTTAAAGAGCATCCCGAAGCAAAACAGGAGATGGAAAGACGCGGCACTTCCGCAGGGAATTTGATGACACTCGCTGGTGTAAAAGACATGTATATACTCAGTGGTCACAAAGAACTGCCGAAAACGCTGGGTGAATTAGAACCGTATTTCACCGGCAATGAAGAGATTTTTGCATGGCTGGTCGAGAATGTCAATTATATGGGCTTTGATGGCGCCCTAACCGATATCAATTCCCAAAACACCCCATTAGCATACGACAGGACGATGCTTGAAACAGGCGAGGGCACGACCGTATTGTTTGTAAACAGCCGGGTAATGTTTGTCAAGCCTGCCCAGCTTGAAAAGCTCGGCATAAAGGCAGAAAAGCCCGCAGCGAAGGTCGAGGACACGATGAGCCGATAAAGAAGCCCAATGTCCAGTAGGTCGTAAAGCGGCCCTGGCCTGGCGACAGCTAAACGACCCCGCACAGAGGACGAGGCTAAATAATGCAAAGACCAACTATTAAGCGGTTTGGGCGGTCAGGTTGAAAAGGCAGATACGGGCGTTCTGCTTTAGTTTGGCAAGGCCGGTACGCAGTAAAGGCGAATCGGCAAAATCGGCCTTGAACTGCTCGGCACTCATACCCGAAACCCTTTGCAAATCCACAGCAGCCCTTTCAGGATAAAACTTAAAATTGGTGTTCGCACAGGACGGAGCACTGGCCAAAAAGGGACAGGCCAATACACATTCGTCACAGCCGAAAAGACGATTGCCGATTTTACCGGCCAGGTCGGGGGCAATATCCCCATTGTGCTCGATTGTTAAATAGCTTATGCACCTGCGGGCGTTAAAACACCCGTCACTTCTTAAGGCGTTCGTGGGACAGGCATCAATACATTTGGCGCAGCCGCTGCAAGTTTGCGCGAGGGGTTTATCGGGTTCAAGCTGCAAATTGGTAATTATTTCGCCA
>DATKWV010000074.1:0-3409 GCA_035529405.1 Sedimentisphaerales bacterium
GGCTCACAAACAGCGCTGGTAATCGTTAAATACCTGTCACCTACGACGCACAACATAACCGTCAATGACGCCGGCGTAGGCCCAAGCGGGCTGGGTGACGACGTGGCCGTATTAGGTGCTGCAGCACTTGGATGGCGCAAATGGTTCCCCAATTACTGGTTCCTTGACTGCAGGCTGCAGCTTATACCCACAAATGTTGACGTAACAGGCCTTCCGATAATCGTGACCGTTCCCAACGGCTGGTGGGGCGGCTGGTGGTGGTGGCATCATCAGTGCTGCTGGCTTCGTCCGTGGCTGGGGCCAATCTGGTGGTGGCAGCCTTACTACCCGTGGCCGCAGTGGCGCTACAAAATTGACTGGCCTTACTGGCCTTACTACCAGTTTTATCGTCCCTGGTGGTATCAGTGGCGCTGGTGGGGCGGGCAGTGGTTCTGGGGCTTCAAGAAATGCCTGCATTACTCGTGGAGACCCTGGCCAATCTGGCCTTACTATCGCCCCGCCACTATCTACTGGTGGAGCTATTACTGGGACCCCGAAGGAGTAGGCCACTGCGTTGAAATGGTTACGCAGTCCGACGAAGGAGGCGGGGGAGGCGGCGGGCGAATAATGCCGGTCGAAGCGGATATTGTTGCAGGCCTGACGGTCGTGCAGCACGAGTTTAGTGTCAACGGCGGTGCCGTCGAAGGTGAATTCAGCCAGTTGGAGTGGGTCGAAATCGGTACAGAAGGTGCAGGATTACGGGCATGGTTCGGTGCCATGCCGGGTTCCACACCGCAGGACACCAATGATTTTATGGAAACCGACATAGTCCAGAACCTTATCACCAATGCAGCCGGCGACCCGACGGCAAAAGTGGGTATGCAGTACGCTGAATGGCAGCATCCCGAGCCCGCAGTTACAGCTACTGCTGAATCGTTTACAGTGACCGAAGGCGGCGGAATCTACACTTATGAAGTAGGCATCGCCAACCCGGCTATGATAACCAGGCCGATGATTATGATGGTCGTACCCAGCAGCGAACAGATTGACCTGGGAGCCGGTCCCGGTCAACATATAGAGCTGATGTTCGACCCGATGATGCTTGACCCGCAGGATGTTATGGTAATGGCTGTGGACGACTACGAAAGGGAAGGCCCTGATGAGGTCTCAATCGCCCACTACCTGTGGGACCCCACTGATCCGACCGCCAACGGCGGAGGCGGAAGCGGCGGCGGTATCGTCACAACTGTAACCGTACAGGACAACGAATGCGGCGGGATGGGTATTGTCGAAGGAGACCTTAACGCCGACTGCATCGTGGATTTGCTGGACTTTGCCCACATCGCCAACGAATGGCTGACCACCACAGAACCTTCCGCACCGTAAACGGCCGTGTTTTGGCGTAATAATACGCGAGGGCGTTTCAGGACAAAGACCTGAAGCGCCCTTGTTGTTTTCTTTTCGGCACCCTGTTCATCAATGATATGCAGGGTGCAGGCCCAAAACACCATATCAGCCATTTTAAGCCGGAAAAAACCTTGATATTAGCGACATAGCTGGTAAACTGGCGACCACAAATGCAGAGAAAAACAGGATGAACAAGGAGAACAAATGACAACAGACAAGTACTCGGTAAGCCCGGGCGGGGAAAAATTTTCAATTCCGGAAAAACATGAATACCAGGCTGAGTTTGAGCGTATTGAATCGCTGGCACAGGCTGCCCGCACTGAGGGCAAGGAAATCGTGGTGGTTATGGGTATTGGTTTTGTCGGGGCGGTAATGGCGGCCATTGTCGCAGACACGAGCGATAAAAAAACCGGAAAAGCCGGCAAGTTTGTAATCGGCTGTCAACGGCCCAGTACCCGAAGCTACTGGAAGATTCCACTGCTTAACCGGGGCAAGTCGCCGGTAAAGGCCGAAGACGACGAAGTTGAGCCGATGATAAAGCGGTGTGTGCTTGAAAAAAAGACCCTGACCACCACATACAACAGCGACTGTCTGAAACTGGCTGACTGTGTTGTTGTGGATGTACAATGCGACTACAAAAAACAGGATTTAGGCAACATGCGTACCGGCAGCGTGGATATGAATGCGCTGGAGTCAACAATCACAACCATTGGTGAAAAAATACCGCCTCACTGCCTGACACTTATAGAGACCACGGTCGCTCCGGGTACAACGGAATTCGTTGCCTGGCCAATCTTAAAGAAGGCCTTCGCAGCCCGCGGAATAGATTCCGAGCCTCTTTTAGCACACAGTTTCGAACGCGTTATGCCGGGCAAAGAGTACGTTTCCTCGATACGGGACTTCTGGAGAGTGTGCTCGGGATGTAATAAACAGGCCAGAGAACGAGTGGAAAAATTCCTCACGGAGGTTCTCAACACCGAGCAGTATCCGCTTACGGTCATGGACAGGCCCATAGAATCCGAAACCACCAAGATAGTGGAAAACTCTTTTCGTGCAACCATTCTTGCGTTTTTGAACGAGTGGAGTTTATTCGCTGAGCAAAACGGCGTTGACCTGATAAAGGTCATCAAGGCAATCAAGGTCCGGCCAACGCACAGCAACATGATATTTCCGGGTCCGGGTATCGGCGGTTACTGTCTGCCGAAGGATGGGGGTCTGGGCTACTGGGCATACAAACACATTCTCGGTTTCAACGACGACATATTCAAAATAACAACCGCAGCAATCGACATAAACGACACACGAGGTCTTCACGTAGCGGCACTGACCAGAGATGCCCTGCGGAACATGGGCAAAACGGCTGCCGGTGCAAAGATACTTCTGTGCGGTGCCAGTTACCGTCAGGATGTGGCCGACACGCGCTACAGCGGCTCTGAAATAGTCGCTCGAAAGCTTACCGAGATGGGTGCGGACGTGCAGGTGCACGACCCCTATCTGGAGCACTGGTTCGAACTGGAAAACCAGGATACCTACCCAAGCCCCGGGCAGTCATTGTCGCGATTTTTCCGCAACCAGGACAATTTAGTAAACATCCGGGTTCAGCACGACCTTTCTGCGGCGGTCAAGGGCGCAGCGGCAATAATACTGGCTGTCCCACACAAACCTTACTTAGACCTTGACCCGGACAGGATGGCCGAATGGGCGCAGGGGCCGATTGCGGTCATAGACTGCTTCGGCATACTCGACGACGACAGGATTCGCAGGTATTTTGAACTGGGCTGTGAAGTCAAAGCCCTGGGACGCGGGCATATACAGAGAATAAAAAAAGAAGTTTCGAGCAAAGGCCCCGCGTAAGCATATAAATAACGTGAATATCAAAAACAAACGTATAGCTGTCCTGTCGCCTGTTGCCTGGCGGACGCCTCCGAGAGCATACGGGGCATGGGAAACGGTCGCCGGCAATATTACAGAGGGGCTTGTTAAGCACGGCTGGGATGTGACACTTTTTGCCACCAAAGATTCC
>DATKWV010000075.1:0-13170 GCA_035529405.1 Sedimentisphaerales bacterium
ATCGCCTGCACCGCTGACGGCAACAGCATCGAAGTTGTGCCGCATACTGTCAAACTGAAGATTACCGACTCTATGGGCCAAAGCTCCAGCGAATCTGTTGATGTTACAATTGAGCGGCTCAGCGGCGACATAAATTGTGACAATAAGGTGGATTTCCAGGATTTCGCCGTGATGGCCAATCAGTGGCTGAAACCGTAACGCAGGTTTTGAATCCCAATTTCTGCGTTTGGCATGGGTGTGTGATTTTGCCTTAAAACAGGTTAAGGACGGATAACGGGTCGTTGGCAGGGTCGTCCTTTCCAGGCAATGTCAGCATTGGTCTGTCTTTGAGCGTGTTCCATTTCTTCATAACCTCTTCAGGAACCGCTTCGCCTTTATAAATATGGGGTGAAAGCAGAACGACAAGCTCGCTGTTGCTGATTTCGTTTTTTTTCCGGCTGAAGAAGAAACCTACAACCGGCAAATCGCCCAGCAGGGGCACTTTATCGTTGGTGATTCTGATTTCTCTCTTTCGAAGACCGCCCATAATTACTACCTGGCCGTCCTCGACCAGCAGGGAAGTCGAGACCGACCTTGTGTCCACCACAGGGACACTGTTACCACTCAGGGTTGCTTCGCCTGTTTTAACACTTTGTTCCGGCTGCACCGTCATCAGTATCCTGTCGCTGTCTGTTATGGTCGCTTTGACCCTGAGTGTAATACCGACTTCCTTGAACTCGGTGGATGTTAAGGCCTGTGCGCCGCCTTCAGCGGTGCCGGTCAGTTCCGTATATGGTATTTCTTCGATGGTTCTAATGGACGCCTCCTGTCCGCTGACAACAAGGACCCGTGGGCTTGCGAGAATCTCGACATTTCGCTTTTCCTGCAGGGCATGTATGGTACCGCTGATACTTGCTTTGTCGATGATAAAATCGCCGCCTGCCGTAGCCGTACCTACGAGTGTATCTACAAGCGTTTGCTTATACTCTACATCCTGGATCGGATCGAACAGCCGGTCCCAGTTCACGCCGATTTCGGTGTCATCTTCAAGCTGAATATCCATAATCACCACTTCAATCATTATCTGCCGTGGTGTCTGGTCAGCCCTTTTTATCTCGGCGATTATCTGGTCCAGCCTGTCCCGAGTATCGCAGATAATCAGGGAGTTTGTGCTGTCGTTGGTGGCAATACTGCCGAACTGTGACGACATGTTGTCTATGGCTTTCTTGAGGTTTTTTGCCTCGAGAAATTTTAATGTTACCGTTTCGACACAAAGACCCGCCGAGGGCCTGTCTATTCTGTCAATTTCCTCAAGTATCATCTGAAGATATTCTTTAGTGTCGCAGATAATCAGGGAATTGCCTTTTTTATCAATCGAGATTCTGCCGAACTGGCTGCACAACGGCCCGATTGCCTCTTTGAGGCTTTGGGCGTCCAACGACCGCAGCGACACCGTCTGAACATACAATTCCGGCATATCTTCCAGCGGCGTAACTGCCGATGTTCGTGCGCCGGCAGGGGCTTTATTGCCCAGCGGAAGTTCCGAAAAAGGGTTCCGTCTGCCCAGGTCTGCCCTTCTGCTTCGAGCCTCGGTATCCGGCTCCGAGGCGGCCTTTTGGGGATAAAGGCACAAAAACACCAGCAGAATACATAAAACCGCTTTAACATTTATTCGTTTAACCATGGGCATGCCCCTGTTCACTGTTTATAATATAAATGGTTATAGCCATATCACATTTTAACAGCTCACTGTTCCTGGTCAGAGGTTCGATGTTTATGGAGTTTATCCAGACCTGCCTGGAGCCGGTCTGCAGTTTATCTATAAGGGCCAGTATGTCCTTGTACTGGCCTCCGACACTTAATACCGTCCGATTGGATGTTATCTGGCTGCTTACCTGGGACTTGTTCTTATTGACCGATGTGTCGCCGGGATTAAAGTTCAACGAGTGTATTACACATTTTGTCTGGGCCGCCATAGCCTGAATATCGCTTAAAAACTCCTTGGCTTTGACAGGGTCGAACAGCTTTGTGTGAATATCCTCGAACTGCTCCTGCAACCGCTCGAACTTCTTTGCCCGTGCTTTTACGTTGTTACCCACTATAAGGCTTTTCTTGGCAAGTGTATCCGTAACCGCCGCATATTGCTTCACCGAGCGAAGATGTCTGGCATGAGGCACCACTGCCCAGCCGTACAGGCACAGTGCCTCGATGCCCACCAGTGTCGCGAACACAAGGTTCTTTGACGAACAGAACGGTTTCATTTTGCCCCTGGATAACATCACAATTGCTCCGAAGGCTTGTTCAGTAAACACCTGATTGAGTAAGTCACCAGACCGCCTCGCTCTTGGTCCTTTTCCGTACCCACCAGCGAAGCCGACCTTATCTGCTCGCAGCCGTTAAGCATCTCGACAAAAAGATGCACCGATTCATACGTCAGGGCCTGGCCCTTGAATAACACTTTTGTGCTGTCTTCGCTTAAGAGGTTCGTGATTCGGACGGTCTTGGGTGTTACAGCACTGATTTCATTGAGAATCTTACACCAGTTAACAAAAGCCGTGCCCTGCAATATGTTGTCCATTGAACTGAAATTTTCACCCAGGTCGTCTATCTTTTCATTCAGCAATGCCTGTTCCGTAAGTAAATTCTGAATGCTGCGGCCCTGCTTGGTTCGTTGAATTTGCTTTATCGTATTGTTTACGCCTTTGACCCGCAGGTCGAAAAAGCCCGTGCATAAAACCATGAACACAAACACCGCTGCGGCGGTATTTGCAATAAGCAAAGCCTGTTTCTTGGCCGACTTTACATCCGCTGTTTCCGGCGGAAGCAGATTCACGTTCAGCCCGCAGCCGGTAACATCCAAAAGCTTCATAGCCAGTCCGACCGCAACAGCCGAAGGCTTCAATGGATGTTTGGTGTCTGCAACCGGGCTGTCCAGATAGGCCTGCTCAAGTGTTGTTACGTTGAATTCAACACTGTTTGCACTCTGATATAAATCTGCAAATGTTTCGCCGTTTTTTATCTTCGCGGCCGCCGACAGGCCCTTTTCGTGCGCCGTCTTGTTGGAGGCATCGATAACCAGGTGTATCTGCCATTTGTCGCACTTGTCATGAACCTTAAGCTCGTAGAACTTAAGTACCGCATTTATTTTATCCAGGACCCATTCGAAGCACTGGTCGCTGGACAGTATTTCAGGCTCAAGCGGTTTTGTCTCAACGAAATCCAGGCTCTGGTTTTTGAACAGGCACAATGTCAGGATATCTTCATGAAGTATGGCGAAAAGCAGGTTCTCGTCGAACCGTTCTGCTATTTTTTTTGCATAGCACGCTCTTAAATAAGCTATCACAGCCGGTTCGATGGCGTCGATATTCAAACCTGAACTGCTGAGCGCCCCTGCGAAGTCGCCAATTTTCTGGCCGTCGGTCACCGCCACAAATACCCGTCGTTCGCCCAGCTTGTTGGGTGATTTTATCCCGCAAAAATCTATGGCAACGTTTTTCATCGAAAGCACCGCGTAGTGCCTTACCTCGTCCTGAACAAAGCGTGCTGTGCCTGCCGAAAAATTATTCGGAAGGTTCAGAATCTGCATCAGCATCGGATTGATTACCGCCGAGACCGCCGTGCGGCGCGTGTATATTTTGTTCCTGCTTTTAAGTTCCTTTATCGCCCTTGCTATAAGGGCCGGGTCTTGAATATTTCCGTCCTTGATTGCCCCCTCAGGCACGGCACCAGTGGCTGCCTTGAGCAATTCAACGCCCTTTTTGCTTCTTTTAACAACAGCAAGACTTATCCCATTGCTGGATATGTCTATGCCAAGAGCTGTGCCTGTCTTGAACTTCATTCGTTGACCCTCAGGTTATCAATCCGTACGGTGTGGTTGTTGGTGCCGCTGGTATCAATTGTTATATCGGCCTCGACCCTGGTCTTAAAACCCTGGGCGGAAATGCCCTCACTGGTAATTATCAGGTTCGGCACCGACCCCGCGACCGCAACGCTGTAGGTGCCGCCGTTAAAGTGCTTGTCGTCAAAACCCGTATCCCAGTATGCGTCTCTTCTAAGCCGTGAAAAAGCATCGTTGAGACCCGCTTCTGCGGTTGCCGTCGCCTCAGCGGCAAATATCTGGTTCCGCATAAGCTGCAACTCTTCGGTGTTAAGCTGAAGCATCCCCATAACAAGTACGGAAAACAACGCTATGATAAAAACCGTTAAAAGCATCACCGAGCCGTTATTTTTGTGTTCGAGTTTCATATTTAAGGTCTTATTTTCATCCCTTCTTCCAGCACTACCGCCCAGCCGTCGTATCCGCTGCCGCGGTAGGCGCACAGATAGTGCCGTTCGTCTATTTTTGCCAAATCAGGTGACATGGCGTAAATTATGTCGAACTCTGCGGGGGTCTGTTTGCTGATTGTCCAGGCGATGAGGTTTACCACAAGCACAACCGCCCACCCGTCGCCTGCGCTGCTCTGGTATGCGCAAATATAACGTTCCGGTTCGATTTGCGATAGCGCAGGTGTTATTCCCCGCTGGGTATTATATTCGAAGGCCGCGCCCTGCGTGATTGTCCAGCCTGCCTGTTCGACAATCAGTACCGTCGCCCAGCCGTCATTGTTTTTGCCCTCATAGGCGCAAAGATAATGCGCATCGTCTATCTTCGACAACGCCGGTTGTTCACAATTCTGCTTGTCGAACTCGAAAGCTGTTTCTTTTGTAACCGACCACGTTCCTGTATCCACTGTCAGCACAACACCGTAGCCGTCACTGTTCTGGCCGCGGTATGCACAAAGATGGTGCTGGCTGTCTATTTTTGAAAGGGCAGGTGTAACGCCCTGTTGACTATCGAATTCACGGGGTTCTGCCGCGGTTATGGTCTTTGTTCCGGTATCCACGGTCAGAACAGTGCACCAGCCGTCATCAAAACCGCCTGTATAAGCACACAAAAAATGCGTGTCGTCTATTTGCGACAAAGCCGGTGTCTTTCCTGTAGATGCGTCATACCGAAAGGCCGTGCCTTTCCCGACCGACCACGTGCCGGGCGTAACCGTAAGAATTACCGCCCAGCCGTCCGAGCCTGTCCCCTCGTATGCGCAAAGATAGTTATACTCGTCTATCTGTGCTAAACCCGGAGTATAACCCCTGTCGGTATCGAAGCTGTATGTCAAGCCCTTGCTGATTGTCCAGTCGTCGGTATTGACCGTAAGAACAACAACCCTGCCGCTGCTGTCCCACGCCGTATAAGCGCACAAATAATGAGTATCGTCTATTTCTGCCAGCACCGGTGTTATTGCCGCCACACCGTCAAACTCCAGGGCAGTCTTGGGCGTAATGCCCTCTTCGAACTTGTTTGCATTGCTGCGAAGGTAAACCGAAGTGGTAAAGGTTTTGTCCTGAATTATCTCGTACGGGTCCGCCAGCACTGCTGTGGCCTGAACAAAACGCACGGCATTCGGCTCGCTGCAGGGTACGACAAAATTATTTGCGTCATAACAGGTAAACCGCAGCTCACTGACCGGCCCAGCCAGCCTGGCGGCCGTACCGACAGGACCAAATTCCACGTAACCGGCCCCAATACCATACCCCAGGCTGTTGCCGTCGTTGTCCTCGAACTGAATATAGCCCTGCGTTACTGACGGACCGCTTACAGCCGTTATCGTAACAGCCTTGACAAGATTACGGCTTATATGGTCTATGAAAATCCTGCCGTTCTGCAGTATTTCTGAAGTTGTCTGTTTGGAGCGCCAGTTCTTCTGTAAATTCCTGAAAAGCGGCAATATCGTCGCAAAGATAATTGCCATTATCGCAAGCGACACAACCATCTCCACGATAGTCAGAGCCGTCCCAAGCCGCATACTGTTGTTTCGGTGCTGCATCCTGTTACTCTCATGCTCCGGCGGGGTGATTATTATTTGGAATTATTAATTTATACATACCACAGCCTGCCTTATCCTGTCACTGGCAGAATAGCCTTATTTGCTTTTGGCTTTGGCACATTCTTCTAATTTCTTCTTGATGCTTTTGCCCAGCATCCACGGGTCGAAGGGTTTGGTAATATAGTCGTCGGCGCCTATGGCAAATGCCTTGTCCATGTCCCCTATCATCGCCTTGGCCGTGAGCATAAACACCGGTATATGCTCTGTTCTGCTGTCGTGCTTGAGCTCCGAGAGAACTTCAAGCCCGTTCATTTCGGGCATCATCCAGTCAAGCAGGATTATCTTGAACTCCTGCTTGCGGGCCATGTCCAGCCCTTTGCGTCCGTTCTCGGCACAAGAGACATCGAACCCGTCCAATTTCAGATTGTACTGCAGTATGTTCCGGATGTGCTGCTCATCCTCAACTACCAAAAGAGGAATTCTCTTGCCCATAAGACCGTCTCCTCTTGAAGTCAGTTACTCACCATTTTCCCCAGCTTATGTCTGATTGTCGAACCCAGGTCCTTGGGGTCGAATGGTTTTACAATATAATCATCCGCACCTTCCAGAAGCGCAGTGCCCAAATCCTGCATCATCGCCCTGGCGGTCAACATAAACACAGGGATGTTCTCTGTCTGTTTGTCTTTCTTGAGTACAGACAGCATTTCCAGCCCGTTCATCTCGGGCATCATCCAGTCCAGCAGAATTACATCAGGGTGCTGCTGGTGAACAAGTTCAAGCCCTTTGCGGCCGTTCTCGGCAACACGAACATCGAAACCGTCTAATTTCAGATTGTACTCCAGTATCCTCCGTATATGGTCTTCATCCTCGACCACCAATACGGAAAACTGCTTATCCATGGCCATATTCTCCTTTCCACTGTGACATCGTTACCAAACACCTGCCGGTTCATTAACAACCATACAGCACAACCCGCGCCGCACTTATCTGTCAGGCAGGTTTGGCTTTCCGGCGTTTGGCTTTGGCTGCAACATACCGCCTCGACTCTGGTTGCGCGTAAGCAGACTTTAATCTTATTCTGAAAAATTATCGTCATATTGACGGTACGACATTATGACAAAACCGCATTGATTAAAGCCACGCCGTGAATAAACATCCTGCCCAAACGATAAGCTCATTGAGGTTATTATCAGACGCAAAACATAAAGTTGCACGGTAAACGGATGCCCAATACGCCAAAATCCTACGATTTGCCTGTCGCGGCGGGGCTTGTTTTCTGCTGAAACGGCAGTTCAAAGGTAAAGGTCGTCCCCTTGTTAAATTCCGACTCCGGCCAAATCCTGCCGTTGTGCTCTTCCACGATTTTACGGCTGATGGCAAGCCCAAGACCGGAACCGCCTATTTTACCTTCCTTCGGGTCCGATAATTGCTCAAACTCGCAGAACAGTCTTGGAAGGCTTTCTTTCCTGATGCCCAGGCCCGTATCCTTCACGTACACACAAACACTGCCATCTCGCTGATATGACTCGATTACTATGCCGCCCTTGTGCGTAAATTTGATGGCGTTGTCGGTAAGATTCATTAAAACCTGTGTAATCTTGTCTTTATCGAAATCCGCAGCCGGAATCGTCTCATCAAGCCTGATGTCAAGGGTTATACCCTTTTCGTCGGCCAGCGGAGCCATTGTCTCTTTTACATCCCTGATTACTTCGTTCATATCATTCGGGGCCATGTGAAGTTTCATCTTGCCGGCCTCCAGCTTCTGAAAATGCAGAACGTTATCGATTAACCTCGAAAGCCTGTCTATGTTTCTGGTGGTTATATTCAGGAACTTTCGCTGCTGCTGGTTAATTTCACCTACAAGACCGCCCAGTATAATATCTATACTTTCTTTCATACACGTTAACGGCGTTCGCAGCTCATGTGAAACCGTGGAAAGAAAGTCGGATTTTACTTTCACCGCCTCTTTAAGCCTTTCGGTTTGTTTGCGCTCGATGGCGTAGCGTACCGCGCGAACCAGCGTGTATTGCAGCGACTGGCCCTTAATCAGGTAGTCGTCGGCACCGTTCCTAATGGCCTCAAGACCCGTCTCCTCATCCGCCAGACCCGTCAGTACGACAATGGGGACCCCGGCACTGGCACTGCGCGCTTTTTGAACCGTCTGGATACCATTGCTGTCGGGAAGCTGTAAATCCAGCAGCATCACATCAAAGAAACCGGCCTTGAGAATCTCAAGTGCCTGGGCGATAGTCGCAGCCGCCGATACCGTGAACTCCACCGACTGTGATGACTTCTTCAAAAAAAGCTCCACAAGTCTGCGGTCATCGCAATCGTCGTCCACCACCAGAATATTAATCTTTTTTATATCCATACCCCCTGTTGCGACCGAACAACTTCCACTTTAGAAATCGACGCGGTAACAACTAAATTCTTTCAGGCCTTACAACCGCACGATTATATCTTGATATATGCCTTTCCGCCCACAACGTACCCCCTTGCCTACACATTTACCTGCCGGCCCAGCATCTCGGAATCCGCCCTCTTGAGATGAAGGATGCAGTCGATAAGGTCCGCTCGACTGATTATCCCCACAAGCCTGCCGTTTGATGTTATCGGCACCCTTCTGAAACCGTTCATTATCAGGCAGTCACAGACATTCAAGAGGCTTTCTTCCTGGTCAAAGCAAATCGGCGGCTGGGTCATAAAATCCTTGACCACTTTCTGTTCCTCGTCCCCGTATGCGTAAAACAGCAGACTCAGCACATCCTTTTCGGAAAGAATACCGATTAATGCCATATCATCGTCAACCACCGGAACACCCGTAATGTGGTTGTCTCTGAGCAGCCTGACAGCTTCATATATGGGAGTATCTTTTTTTACATTAACAACATCTTCCCGCATAACGTCCTTTGCCCTGAGCATAACGGTCTCCTTTCGGCAGTCGCTGTGCTTTTCAGCCAAGATTGGTACTTTTCAACGCGTTGGCTATCTTTTCCATCAAATCCGCAAAGTCAAAAGGTTTGGTAACATAATCGGCGATACCGTATGATGACGCGATTGCTATATCCTGCGGCTCACACATTACCGTGACCATTATCACCGGTATATCCCTCAACTGCGGGTTCTCGCGCAGACGCTCAAGCGTCTCATGCCCGTTCATAATCGGCATGTTGGTGTCCATAAGTATCAGGTCCGGTTTCTCACTGATTGCCTGCTCCAGGGCCTCTTTGCCGTTGGCCGCTGTAGCAACCTTACAATTAGACAACTCCAGGCGGCACTGGATTGTGCTGACCATGTCCGGCTCATCATCTACAATAAGTATTCTGGCCTGTGCGGTCTTTTTTTTCGGCTTGAATAGACCTAACATTACTGGCCCCTTTCCCACGTGTCTGTTTTCTCTGTCACTAAAGGCGCATTAATCGGATACTTTTTCGGCCTGAAAAGCCCCTCGTATTAGCAAAAGTTCTGCTTATGATTGAGTCTTCACTTTTGGCGCTCTTCGGTCCGGAAACATACAGATTACAAATGTCTCGTTTATTATTCGCTGCAACGCAGCCGCCGCTGCCTTTTTCTTATCGGTCTTAAATACACCGACCTGATGAAATCCCGTAACCGCCTGCTTTCTCATTAAGCCGCCGCTCGGCAGTGTCGATAGCCACTGCTGTAGGCCGTTTTATTTGGCGCCAAATACTCTGGAGCCTGATGAAAAAAGTAACCGCTCAAAATCAGGATGAGACCATTTCCTATATTCTCAAAGAGAAAATCCTCGACGAAAACACCCTGCAGCAGATTCTCGAACAGCAAAAAACAGACGGCGAAAGTCTCATAACCATTCTCACCAAAAATAACCTCGTAAGCGAAGAAAACCTCGCAAAAATTGTCGCCGTCAATAACCGAATAGAATTCGTAAATCTTGCCCCCGACATGGTTTCACCCATGGCTGCACACATGGTCTCTTACGAAATGGCAAATCAGCACAACGCCATCCCCGTAAAAAAAGAAGGTGACAATCTGTTCGTGGCAATGAGCGAGCCCTGGGACCTTGTTGTCAGCAACCAGATAGCCATCAGGACAGGCTGCCGCGTTGTGCCTGTGGCCGCTACCCCCAGCGCCATAAGACAGGCAATCAGATACCACTTTAACGTACGAAATGTTACTCGTCAGGCAATTGCCTCGATGCGATTAACCCAGAAAGCCTCTCTGCAGCAAACCGAGGTCGAGGATGTAAATAAAGCGTTAAAAGTCACAAGTGACCCAATCACCAAGCTTGTTTCTTCGATTATAACAGGTGCCATTGACGACGGCGCAAGTGATATACATATCGAGCCCCAGACGCCCGATATGCGAATCCGGTATCGTGTTGACGGCCTGCTTCACGACGCCGTAAAGGTCCCGTCGTCGGCACAGCCGGAGGTTGTCTCACACATCAAGGTTATGGCCGAAATGGATATATCCGAACGCCGAGCGCCCCAGGACGGCCACATAACCATCCAGCACAACGGGCGCAACTATGACCTGAGAATCTCTTCTCTGCCTTCCATCGGCGGAGAAAAAATCGTCATCAGAATACTCGACCAGGATGCCGCCAGATGGTCCCTTGATGAAATCGCAACCTCACCACAGGACAACCAGAGGTTCAGGCTGCTGGCCCGTAATCCTTACGGAATGCTCCTGCTGACCGGACCCACCGGAAGCGGCAAGACCACAACCTTATATTCTTTGCTTCAGCTGCTTAATACCCCGGAAAAGAATATTGTTACCATTGAAGACCCTGTCGAGTACCGTCTCGAAGGTATTACCCAGATTCAGATTATGCCTCTGGCAGGCGTAACTTTCGCCTCCGCTCTGAGAAGCATATTGCGCCAGGACCCCGATATAATACTGGTCGGTGAAATCCGCGATACCGAAACCGCCGAGCTGGCAATCAGTGCAGCCCTGACCGGACATCTGGTATTAAGCACACTGCACACAAACGACGCCGTTGGCGCGATTTCACGCCTGGTTACACTGGGCATCCAGCCGTTCCTGGTCGCCTCGTCGCTGCTGGGTGCCGTGGCCCAGCGACTGGTGCGAACCATTTGTCCCAAGTGCAGACAGCCTTACAAGCCCTCACAGGACGAACTTTCCCAGATGCTGGCACTGTCTAAAAAACGAGAAAATATCCAGTTGTACCGCGGAAAAGGGTGCAACCATTGTTATAAATCCGGGTATCGCGGACGCAAGGCAATTTACGAAATACTCTGCATCTCGCCGCTTGTACGCAAAATGATTACCGAAGCCGGCGACGACGATTCGATAACCCAGCAGGCTCTCAAAGAAAGTATGCGTACCCTGCAGATAAGCGGCGTTGAAGAAGTGCTTAACGGCGCAATTACTCTTGAAGAGCTGCGCCGCTTTGTTGAAATCAAATAAAAAATGGCAATTTACGAATATATCGCAATAGACGTTCAGGGAAACAGGTACTCCGGCACCTCGAGCGATGTTACCGGTACAGCCGTACTGAAGGATGAGCTTGCCAAAATGGGCGACACCCTCATCAAAGCCACACATCAGAGGTCCGGCCGCGGCATACGACCAAAAATAAAACAGGCGGAAATTGTTTCATTCGCCTACAAGTTCGCGGGCATGTATGCAGCGGGCCTGTCCATAAGCAGGTGCATCGAAACCATCGAACGACAGACCGAAATACCCGCCTTGAAATACGTACTTGCCGACATCAGGCAAAGTATCGCCAGGGGCTCTTCCCTCAGAGACGCCTTCGAAAAACATAAACACATATTTTCCGATTTCTTTCTCGGCATGCTCGAGGCCGGTGAATCGGGAGGTAAATTACATGAAACCCTCGAAATAAGTGCCACCTACCTCGAAAAACAGGCGGACCTCAGACACAAAATAACAGCCGCTTTCGCTTATCCCGTCGTCGTTGCGGTCATGTGCATTTTAATAGTCACTGCCCTGATAATATTTGTTATCCCCGTATTCTCGAACTTGTACAAACAGCTGAATGTCCCCCTGCCCGGTCCCACGCAGACGCTGGTTAATTTAAGCGTTGTGGTAATAAACTGGTGGTGGATGCTGCTTTCGGCAATTATAGCCCTGATATTCATCGTACGGTTCCTGGCAAACAATCCGAAATTAAGGGCCGCCTGGAGCATTTTCAAACTCAATATGCCGGTATTCGCAAAGCTTAATCGTATGGTCGTAGTCACCCGGTTTATGCGGACATTTGCCATGCTCATATCAGCGGGCATATCGCTTATAAAGGCCCTGGACGTGGCAGACATCGTGGCAAATAACGCGAAAATCTCCGAGATTGTGGACGAACTGCAGCAATCGATAGAGGCCGGCCAGCCCGTCGCGGCTTCCCTGGAAAAGTACGATATCTTTCCTCCGATAATAACCCAGATGGTCGCTTCCGGAGAAGAGGCCGGAACATTGCCTGAGATGTTGAATAAAGGCCTTGATTTTCTTGACAAGGACATCGAGCGAATAATAAAAAGCCTCATGGTCAAGCTTGAGCCTGCTATAACGCTTATTATGGGAATAATCGTGGGCTTTATTCTGCTGGGTGTGTACCTGCCGATGTTTGATTATATGAGCAGGGTAAAATAATGATAAGAAAAAGCCTAACCTGTCCGTGGGTTATGCCGAATATTCTCAATAATATGAATAGGCTGACAGTCCGTTGGCATAAATGTAGGGGAATTTAAGGGTGCCGAGGAAAAAAGGCTTTACGCTTGTTGAGTTGTTGATTGTAGTGCTGATTCTGGGAGCTCTTGCGTCGATTGCCATCCCCAGGATTACCGCAAGCGCGTACAATGCAAAGGAATATGCCTGCGCCAGCAATATCGACATTCTGAACTCACAGATAGAGCTTTGGGCCGTTGACCACGACGGCGTTTACCCTGCAGACCTTGATACGATAACCAGCGACCCCGAGTACTTTCCTGACGGCACTCCTGGATGTCCCCTTCTCGGAACATATACTTTAGGTGCAAACAACAGGGTAGTCTGCGACCATTAAAGCTGTGTGCGTAATTTAAAAAAACAGGATAAACCGATGATTAACAAAAAAGCCCTTACAATGTTCGAAGCTATGTTCATCGTTGTTGCCTTGTGTGTATTTACACTGGTTGCGGTTCCGAGAATAGTCAAAAGCGCAACAAACGCCAGGGCCGGCACCTGCGCCACGAACATAAACATAATGAATTCGCAAATTGAGTTGTATGCGGCCAATAACAACGGCTCATATCCGCCGACGCTGAAAACCATCACAAAAGACCCCGATTATTTCCCTGATGGCCCGCTTGAATGCCCTTTCGGCGGA
>DATKWV010000076.1:0-6769 GCA_035529405.1 Sedimentisphaerales bacterium
GCAGGGTTTCATACCGCCAAACCGCTGCGGCACGTGAATCATCAAGGGCACCCTTATGAGGTGCTCGTACATAAAGGGGCCTTTTAGAATTATATGGTGATTCGTATCCATATCGCCGTGGTCGGAGGTGATAATAACTATTGTATTGTCGGCCAGTCGCCGCTTTTTCAGTTCCTTAAGCACTTTACCCACGTGATTGTCGTACAGGGCGACTTTTGCCTTGTAACATTGGCGGTAGAGCTGCCAGTGTTTTTTGTCTTTGCCCCATATAACGCGGCCCTGGTCTTCGGTCATAAACTCTTTTTGCGGGCCAGGTTTGTTCAGGAAGGTTTCCTGGTGCCAGGAGTCGGGCAAAGGTGTCTTGTCCGGTTCGCCGGCGTATTTATAATCCTGGTAGTAATAAATGTCATGAGGATTGTTGTACGAAAGAAACAGCGCGAATGGTTTTTGCAGACGGGCCTTACTTCTGAGGAAAGTGACTGCTTTTTGGGTAATGCCTCTGTCCCTTTGCCCGCCGACATTAGAGACACCGTAATCTTCATCCCAGCCTTCAATAGCGGTTTTCTTTTTGCCGAGATGCCATTTGCCGTAGTAAGCGGTGTGATAGCCGGCATTTTGGAGTTTGACGGCGATAGTGCGCTGGTTAAGTAAATTCCCGCCGGCGTGGTGAATGTTTGCCGTTACGCCGGTCTTATGGGGATAGAGACCTGTCATAATCGAGGAGCGCGTCGGTGAGCACTGGGGTGTGGTACAAAAGCAGTTGTCAAAGACAACGCTTTCTTCGGCAAAGCGGTCGAGATTGGGGGTATCGAAGAAGCCGTTCTTAAAGCCGAGGGCCTGGAAATGCTGCTGGTCTGAAAAGATAAAAAGGATGTTGGGCCGTTTGCTTACATTATCCCAATCACCGGCAAGAGGTCGCCGGCAGCCCGACAACTCGAATGCCGTTGCAGCCGAACCGGCCATCAAGGCAAGAAACTGTCGCCGGTTTAGTCTTTTCATCTTTCATCGGTCCTTATTTGGGACTCATTCAGCAAATCAGGTCTGAGGTTTTTTGTACGCTGCAGGGCCTGTTGGCGGCGCCATTCGGCGATTTTTGCGTGGTCGCCGCTTAAAAGAATATCAGGTACCTTCATACCGCGGAAAACTTCGGGCCTTGTATATTGCGGATATTCCAGAAGCCCCCGGCTGAAGGATTCGTCTTTGGGCGAGTCTTCGTCACCAAGGGCACCTTCCAACAACCTGACAACTGCGTCAATAATTACCATAGCAGGCAGTTCTCCACCGCTTAGAACAAAATCACCCACTGAGATTTGTTCTGCGTCCAAGCCCAGTCGTATGCGCTCGTCGAATCCTTCGTACCTGCCGGCGATAAGAATCAGGCGCTTTTGTTTGCTTAACCGGACGGCTTTTTCCTGGTCGAACCTGCGGCCCTGAGGGGTAAGCAAAATCACGGCGGCCTTTTCGGCAGAGAGTTTCTGCACGTGTTCGAAGCAATCGAAAACCGCCCCCGGCATCATCACCATACCCGGTCCACCACCATAAGGCTTGTCATCGACCTTCCTGTAAGGACCTGCGGCAAAATCCCGGATGTTTGTTAAAACTATTTCAACTAGACCGGCCTGCTGAGCCCTTTTTAATATCGAATGACTCAGCGGCGATACGAACATATCCGGGAAAAGTGTAAGCACATCGATTCGCATTACCGTTTATTGATACCTTGCCGAAGGCCGTTACTGGCTGGGTTTCTCGCTGGCGGCCTTGGCCTTTTTTTCGGCTGCAATTTTTTCGGTTTTTGTAAAAGAAACGCCCTTTCTGCGGGCAGCAACCCTGGCTTTTACCCGTCGGCCCGTCTTTTGTTCGGCGTATTTGTGCTTGATACCCTTTCGAACCAGCATCTGTGATACCGTGTCGGTGGGTATGGCTCCTTCGTTAAGCCAGTACTTGATGCGCTCGAGGTTGAGTACCAATTGTTTGTCCTTGTCTTTTTCGATGGGGTCGTAATGGCCGAGCTTTTCGAGGACTTTGCCGTCGCGCGGCGTGCGTGATTCCACGGCATTGAGCCTGAAAAACGGCCTGTGCCTTCTGCCCATTCTTGTCAATCTTAACTTTACCGCCATGATTTTTTCCTTTCGCTTATCGTTTATAATCAATTTCCGCGATTTGCCCACTGCAAATCACGAAACACGTTACTTTTTGACAGGATAACAGGATGCACATAATAATTTATCCTGTTAATCGGCTTTCCAGGTCCTTGATTTTTCTCTTAACCTGAACTTTCTGCTCCGAAAAGTTCAATACCAGTCCCACCGGCTTACCGGTAGCAACCAGATAATTTACCAATTGTACTTCGTGGGCCCGGTTAATTTGTCTGATTGATTTTAATTCCAATATAGCGGTATCTTCAACTAATATGTCCGCTTTAAACTCTCCAACAATCTCGTTTTCGTAATGTACAATGATCGGTTTTTGCGATTCGGCCGTAAGTCCGTCCTTTTTAAGCTCGATCAGTAAAGATTTTTCGTAAACAGATTCCACGAATCTGAAGCCCATTTTATTGTACACACGGTAAGCACAGCCGATAATTCTCTCTGTTAGCTCTTTGTATTGCATTACAAACCACTCGTTTCGAACAGTGACTTGCCAAGCAGCTTACTAAAAGTCACTGAGAATATCCTGTCAATCTTGTTATCCTGTCAAAATATATCTTTGCTGCAAATTACGAAACACGCTTACAGGTTAAGGCATAACCGTTGATGAAAATCGCCAGGTTGGCCTGGTCAATACCGGCATCAGCGGCAATTCTTTGTATCTGTTCGTCGGTAAGAGCAGCGGCATTTTGCCTTTCAGCGGCTGTCATTATCGCTACCGCCTTTTTGAGCTGGTCCAACTCCTGTCCGGTGGGCGCAGCAAGCATTGCCAGTTCGCTGCTGCCGCGGTTATCATTAAACCGGTTCCTCATCAGCCGGCCATAATCACTGCCTGCAAATTCCGCTACTTTCTGCAGGTACTGCTCTATTGATATTTTTGGTTTTATCGCCGTTTTATCTTGCCCCTTCGTGTTATTTTCCTTTTGCGTCTGGAGCGCTGCTTTATTTTTTTACCTGTGCCCATCGCCGAGCCCAGGGTATCCATCATGTTGCGGCCGCCGGACAAAAGGGCCTTCAGGCCGCCCATCCTGCCGCCGCTGAGCGCCTTGAGCATATCCCTGCTGCGCCTGAAAGTCTTTACCAGGCCGGAAACGTCGTTTACCTGTACGCCGGCACCGGCGGCGATTCTTCTTCGCCGAGAACCATCTATTATATCACAATTGCGCCTTTCCTGCGAGGTCATCGAATAAACAATGGCCTCCATCTGCTTTAACTGGCTGTCGTCAACATCCAGCTCGTCGGCGGCGCTGCCCATACCGGGCATCATCTTCAACAGGCCGGTCATGCCGCCCATTTTTTTGACGGCGTGCATTTGTTTCAGGAAGTCGTCGAAGCCGAAACTGCCTGCGGCCATTTTCTTCTGGAGTTTTTCAGCTTCTTCGGCCTCGAAATGCTCGTGCGCCTTTTCGACTAATGTCACCACATCGCCCATTCCGAGAATCCTGCCGGCCATGCGGTCGGGATGGAACGGCTCGAGTTTGTCGAGCTTTTCACCGACACCGATGAATTTTATGGGCTTTCCGGTCACGGCCTTTATACTCAGCGCTGCCCCGCCGCGGGCGTCACCGTCAAGCTTCGTAAGGATTATGCCGTCCAGCTCCAGGGTTTCGTTAAATTGCTTTGCGCTATTGACAGCGTCCTGGCCGGTCATGGCATCGCAGACAAGAAAGATTTGGTGGGGATTGACCGCCTTTGCCACGTTGGCGACCTCGGCCATCATTTCCTCGTCAATGTGCAGCCGGCCCGCGGTATCAAGCAAAACCACATCGAAACCGTTTTCGCCGGCGTAACGGACGCCGTTTCTGGCGACCTTTACCGAATCCTTGATGTCTTCGCTATAGACTTCAATTCCGGTCTGCTGGCCGAGAACGATTAACTGCTCTATGGCAGCAGGTCTGCGCAGGTCGTCGGCTACAAGCAGGGGCTTTTTGCCTTTTGCAACCAGATACTTGCCTAATTTGGCGGCGGTGGTGGTTTTACCTCCGCCCTGCAGGCCCGCCAGCATAATTATCGACGGCCCCGGTGAGACAAAATAAATGCTGCTGTCAACCGGGCCCATCAGCCTGGTGAGCTGGTCGTTGACGATTTTGACCATCACCTGTCCCGGATGCAGGCTCTTTATGACCTCCGCGCCCATAGCGGCCTGCGTGACGTCTTTGCAGAATTTCTTTGCAACGTGGTAGTTGACGTCCGCTTCCAAAAGGGCTTTGCGCACCTCGTGCATGGCATCAGAGACATTGGCCTCGGTGATTCTGCCCCGGCCTGAAAGGGACCTGAAAACCGAGTTAAATTTCTGTGTTAAGGATTCAAACATCCGGTTTACTCATCTTACCGTTATTTTTCCACAATCTGTTTCAGGACAAACGGCTTAAAAAGACCATAATCGATTGTGTGATAGTCTTGGCCCGGCGGCGGGCCTGTTTGGGCGGCTTTACGAAAGTCACCAGGTCCGGCTGTACCGAGCACCGGTTTTTCGTGGTGCGGGCCGAGCGTATTCTTGAGCGTGCCGGTTACGACAACCTCGACAGTGTTCGTACCAGACTTGATAAGGTCAGTGACATCACACCGCCAGGGCTGATATGCAATATAGCCGGCATGGGCGCTATTAACTTTTATTTCGGCAACACTTCCATACCAGTTCGGCAGTTCAACAACGTACCTGCCCGCAGGCTCGGCAATGCTGAACCCGCGGCCGTAGGAAACGCCGGCTGCATAGAGGGGCCAGCCCTGTTTTTTCCAGCTGCCAAGCTCAAGAGCGGGCTGGCAATCACCGACAATGACAAAGCCCGAATCTGTCGGTTTGAGCTTAAAGGCACCGAGCACATAGGCAGGCTCAAGTTCGTGATAAATGGTAAACGGACAGCCCTTTATTGTCACGACATTGTGCCCCAGACGGGCTGTTGCAGTGATATCTATTTTGCCGAAGAATTTATCCAGCCACCACGAGCCGTCTTCAGCGGAAACGGTTCGGCCGTTACATCTGATTGTATATAAATCCGGCCTTTCAATAACAATCCAAAGCCTTTCGGGCAACTGCTTGTCAATAGTGAATCGATAATCGGCCTCGAACCCGCTTTCAGGTGCGAAAGTCTTTGTGATAAGCTCATCTTTGAACTGAACGGCGCTATCCCACGGGTTTCGGGACATACCGTTTTGCTCGAACGCAAACCTGGATGCCTCATAGAAATAGATATTCTTTCTGGTTTCTGCACCTGCTGTAATATCGACATAATCCAGCGTCAGCACGTTGTACTCTATCGGATGAATATCAAGCTTGTTTATGGGCGCAACGACTTTAGTGGTTTTATCACCCTCGATTACAGGCTGATGTTCCTTTTCGGACAAGAACAATAAAAGGCTGCCGCAGGCCGGCAACTCGAACCGGGCCTTTATACCTGTGGCGGCTTTCTCGAAGGTGTACGGCGAGATTGCGGCTGTGGCGAGGTCCCACTTTTGGATACTTCCAGCAGGGCAGATGATTGTACCACCAGAGGGTGCATCGATGCTGGTATTGACCAGCAACAGAAACTGGCCGTCTTCAATCGTGCGCCTGTGATGAAAGAGAATGCCTTTGTCGCGTTTATCGCGGCCGATAGCGAAACCATCTACGGACCTTTCGAGGAGAATTTTCGGCAGTTTACCCGGCTTGACCTTGTTACAGGTCGGATGTGCTGTTAGTTTTGCGGCACGGTCCGACAGCACGCCGTCGATACGGCAAGGCACATCGCCGCAGCAGAAGACCACACCGCCTGCCTGCAGATACTTTTCAAGCAGCCGGATTGTCGGCAGATTAAGGTTCTCAATTATAGGCGGCAGAACGACCGTACCGTAGGCGCGCCCACCCACTTTCAACACAGGCCCTTCTGTTGAGCCGTGGCGGGCGATAATGTCTTCACAGCCGATATCGAATTCAACCTGGGCCTGCTCGAGAGACACTACCATTTGCTGGAAGCTGTCTGCAATTTTATTGAGCTGCTCTGGCGGGTTCGACTGGTGCTGATACATCCAAACGGTTGTGGTAGGTTCGATTACGAGGATACGGTTAATCTGCTGTCCCTGCGACATAATCAGTGACAGGCGGGTGAAGTATTCGGCCATGACGTGGTAGGCGTTCCACCAGGGTTCGTGATAGGAGAAAGACTGCGGATAGTCGCGCTTGCGGGCGCCTCTAATGGTGATATGCGAAAGATGCTCATTGAGCGTATTGATTCCAAGCACATAAAGCCAGTCACCGATTCGCTTCATATCCTCGAAACGCAGGTCCCAGCCGCCTGCGCCGTAGGCTTCGCACAGTGTCCTGTCGCGACCAAGCTGATTTGCAACGCTGGCAAGCTCTTTAGCTGCCCGCACATTGCCGAACTGGGCGTGCGTATCTTCACGGTACTGGTTTCTGAGCGTGTCGATACCGGGCCTTTGCTGCCAGGCGTACATAGCCATATTGTCAGGCACCCTCAGGCAATTGGGCCATTCATGCTCCCAGTAGTGTCCGGTAAACTCGATATTGTGTTGCTGGCAGTACTGGTAATATGGCTTGGCCCAGCGTTCGATAAACAGCTCCAGAAGAACCTGCATGTAATTGTGTCTTACACGTTTGTAATCTGCGACCGGCTCAGCAAGGCAGG
>DATKWV010000077.1:0-2858 GCA_035529405.1 Sedimentisphaerales bacterium
TAAGAGCAACAACATCAGGCACAGTTGTATTTGTAATGTTTGTGCTGAGTTTGGCCGGCAGGATAACGGCGAAGCCGATTTACCTTGACGCCGGCGCGCCAATCGAGGCAAGAGTCGAGGATTTGCTTTCAAGAATGACACTCGAAGAGAAAATCGGCCAGATGAACATGCCGTGCATGTACTGGAAACAGATAGGCTGGGGACTTGAGGTCGGCAGAACCGGGATTTTCGGCAAGCTGAGCAAGGAAGTCAGAGAGCAGCAAATGGAAGGCTGCAGGAAACTTACCGCAGGTACCCATACAAAAGGCTTAGCGCCGTTCGGAGGATTCTTCACGCTTTCAGACAGAATCCTGTACGAGGGCGCGGGCCAACAGGCAAAATTTCTCAACGAACTGCAGGAAATAGCAACTACGCAGACACGTTTGAAGATACCGCTTCTTCAGATTGAAGAAGGCACACACGGTTTGATGTGCGCCGGCGGCACGATTTTCCCGGAAGGGCTTGCTATAGGCAGCAGCTGGAATATGGATTTGGTCAAAAAAATCTACGAGGCGGCTGCCAGAGAGGGCAGGGCCATAGGAGTTCATCAGCTTTGTACGCTGGTAATAGAACCGAACAGAGACGCCAGGATGGGCAGAAACGAAGAAGGCTACAGCGAAGACCCGTATTTATGCTCGTGCATAGCGAAGGCCATAGTTGAAGGCTGCCAGGGCTGGGACGTATCGGCCAAAGACAAAGTTGTTGCGGTATTGTGTCACTACCCGGGCCAGAGCCAGCCTGTCGGCGGTCTTGAACGAGGAGCGATGGAAATCAGCGAAAGGACATTAAGGGAAGTTTTCCTGCCGCCGTGGGTAACGGGCATAAAAGAATGCGGCGCGCTTGGAGTAATGGCCACATACCCGGCCATAGACGGCGTTCCCGTTCACGGCAGCGAAAAGATTCTGACCGATATATTACGGGGCGAACTGCGGTTTGACGGGCTGGTGCTCAGCGAAGGAACGGGCATAAATACAATCGTATATGAAGGCGTAGCCGCCGACCAGAAACAGGCCGGCGAAATGGCCTTAAAGGCCGGTGTTGATGTGGGCATATCACTGGAAGAAGCCTATATGGACGCCCTGGCGGCAAACGTAAATGACGGGACGGTGCCGATGGAACTGGTTGACAGGGCGGTAAGAAGAATTCTGAAGATGAAATTCCGGCAGGGCCTGTTTGAAAATCCCTTCGTGGACGTTGAATACGCAGCCAGGGTATCTCATAATCAGGCCCATCAGGAACTGGCACTGCAGGTGGCCAGAGAAGGCATAGTGCTGCTGAAGAACGAAAAAAACATTCTTCCGCTGAGCAAGAACATAAAATCAATAGCGGTGATAGGGCCCGTGGCCGATGCCGACGAAGACCAGCTTGGCGATTACAGCCCGCATAATCTGCTGCACGATATAGTGACTCCGCTTGAGGGGATTAAACGAAAAGTTCCTCATGCGAAAGTCAAATACGTGAAGGGCTGTGAGGTTATAAAGGGCAAGCTGGATGAGATTTCACAGGCACAGGCGGCGGCAAAGGAAGCTGAGGTGGCGGTGGTAGTGGTCGGCGAAAGCAGGGACACCGACGGAGAAGGCAAGGACGTGGCGGACTTTGACCTGACAGGTCTTCAGCAAAAGCTGGTCGAGGCCGTGTACGAAACAGGCACACCCACGATTGTGGTGCTTATAAACGGCAGGCCTTTGTCAATCAGGTGGATAGCGGAAAACGTACCCGGAATAGTTGAGGCGTGGAACTGCGGCGAAAAGGGCGGCGATGCGATTGCTGACGTTTTGTTCGGCGATTATAACCCCAGCGGTCGTCTGCCGATAACGGTGCCGCGTCATGTGGGACAGCTTCCGGTTTATTACAATTACAGGCCGTCAAGGTCCGCACATACGAAATACGTAAATATGAGCGGCAGGCCGCTTTATGAATTCGGTTACGGGCTAAGTTACACAAAGTTCGAGTACAGTAACATCAGTATTGAGCCGCAAAAGACGGGGCCCGGCGCCGGCAGGAGTATAAAAGTTGATGTGCAGAATGTCGGCGACCGAGCGGGCCAGGAAGTAGTGCAGCTTTATATAAACGATGTGGTCAGCAGTGTGACAACACCGGCAAAGGAATTGAAGGCCTTCAAGAAGGTGGAACTTGCACCCGGCCAGAAAAAGACGGTGGAATTTGTAGTCGGGCCTTATGAACTGTCCCTTCTGGACCGCAATCTGAATCGTGTTGTCGAACCAGGGACATTTGAGGTGATGGTGGGGGCTTCATCGAAGGATATACGGCTGCGAGGAAACTTTGAATGTCAGTGACAGATTTTATAATTTTGATAACAGTATTTTGCAGAGTATGAAAGGTACCGTTATGAAATGCAGGCGGGTTTTTGCGATGGCGATTGTGGTGACATTTGCGGTTGCGGGCGCGGCTTTGTCGCAACAAAGCCGGGTTGTGACCAATCTTAACGGTCGGTGGGAATTCGAGCAGACCGAGACGGCATTTTGTCCTGAAAGTTTTACGCGCAGTATCCCTGTGCCGGGGTTAATCGATTTGGCCGAGCCGAAGGTCGAGCAGTACGAAAAGTATTTCAGCGGGACACACCAGCCGCGGTACAGCTGGTATCGGCGCAAATTCACGGTCCCTGCAGAAAGTGCCGGCAGGTTCGCTGTTCTTAATCTTCTCAAAAGCCGCTTTGACACCCAAATAATTCTTAATGGCCACGACCTCGGTACATATATGCAGTGCAATACACCCATAGAGTGCAACCTTACGCCGTTTATCCTGGACGACAGGGAAAACATTCTGCTGATACGCATCGGTGAAAGGGCATGGCTTCC
>DATKWV010000078.1:0-3196 GCA_035529405.1 Sedimentisphaerales bacterium
AGCTGGCCGAACAGGCCGCAACGGGTTCGTATTCTGCCGCCCAGCGCGAGATTATGAACGCCGAGTTTGTCGAAATGGCCGCCGAAATCGAGCGCTCCGCAAACAGTACCGAGTTTAACGACATCAACATGCTCAATACAAGCAGCGGCTCGGTAGCCATTCACGTCGGCACAGCCGAGACAATCGATGTTGACAAGGTCAATATGACAAAGTCCGGCCTTGACATCGAGACCGGCGAGGGCGAGTGGACCGCTACTACAGCCCAGGCCACCGGCGTAGTTGCAGCAGACAGCGGAATCTGGTTTAACACTGGCGCTACTGCTGCCAGTTTCACCCTTGACTTTGACGAAGTTGGTTTTGCGAACGGAGGAGAAATCGCGTTCAGCTTTGCAGCAGGCACCTATACTCTGGACGAAGTTGCTGCCGTTATCAACGCGGCCAGTGAGAACCCTGCTACGATGTATGACGGGGACGGCAACCGCCTCGGTTACCAGGCAGCTGAGGTAGTACAGCTGGCCGACCGCACTTACGGCCTGAAACTTAAATCGAGGACCAGTGACGCAGCGGCTATGAGCTTTTTGACAGGCGGGGCTACGCACTCACTTATGGCTGGTGGTTTTGGAACACCTGCAACAGTACTGGCCAATGACTATAACCTACTGGCAGACACCAGTATAGACGTATTTGAATATTGGAACACGAGCACTTCAAGCTGGGCCCACGATACAACCGGCCAGGAGGGCGGCGGCCTGAATATCCTGACCGTCGAGGGCGCTACTTCGGCTCTGGCTAAACTTGACACGGCCATAAACGCCAAGGATTCGGCCCGTGCGGCATTCGGTTACAAGATGAACCGTCTTGAAAGTACCATTGCGGTGCTTAACATTCAGTCGGAAAACCTCGGTACAGCAGAGTCGCGTATCTCCGACGTGGACGTGGCAACCGAAATGGCGAACCTGACCAAGGCCCAGGTGCTCAGCCAGGCAGGTGTAGCTATGCTTGCCCAGGCAAACGCAATGCCGCAGATGGCATTGACACTGCTGAGAGGATAAGCACCCGGTTGACAGGTGGTTGATAGCTTATAGATAATCAGGGCAGATGGCTGTAAACAATAAAAACAGCCATCTGCCCATAAGTAAAGCACCCCCTTGTACCACATTGTGTCAATAAGCACCACGTACGCAGAACGGAGTGATAGAATATGAAAGGACTCGAGGCATATCAGGAAACGGCGGTCAGCACGCAAAGCAAAGGCCGGCTGATTGTCATGCTTTATGATGGTGCCATAAAGTTTCTAAAGCTTGCCGTAAAGGAGCTCGAAGCCGGCAATTTCGAGGTCAAAGGCAAATATATTATCAGGGCCCAGGATATCATCAACGAGTTGAATACCGTCCTGGATATGGAAGCAGGCGGAGAAATCGCGATTACCCTTCGTCGGCTTTATGACTTTATGCACCGGCATCTGGGCCAGGCCAACCTGAAAAAAGACCCCCGCATGATTCAGGATGTCATCAGCCAGCTCGAGGAATTAAACAAGGGCTGGAAGGCCATTGCCGAATAACCTCGCCGCCAAAGCAGGCGCTTGCGAACCGTTGTCTAAAGACAGCGGGCTGCTGCCGTTTGCTAAATTCCCCGCAGCGTTCCGACCTCTTGTCACTGCGCCTTGTCGCGATAGTAATTCACACCCATATTGTCGAACCGCTGATAGTGTACGTTCAGCCTTTCGGCAAAGTCCTGCCAGTTGCGCTTGTTTTGTGGCGACCACAGCACTTCAGCCAGCGCCGTCATACGCGGATACACACGTGATTCAACCTCCTGCTGTGGTGCAAATTCCGTCCATATATTGCCTTCTCCGCCGAGAATATGCCGCTTCTGCTGGGCGGTCAAGCCTTCGGGTACAGGCTCGAAGCTATAGACTTTCTCTACCGGCAGAACGCGCATCCAGTTTGGCATTGACAAGGAAACCTTCTCCTGGACGGAATGGGGGTAGTCAAAGTAGCAATGACTTGTCGGAGATACGATTGCGTCATGGCCGGACTTTGCGGCAGAAACCGCCCCTTCCACGCCCCGCCACGACTGAACCGTAGCCGACGGCGCCAGCCCCCCCTCCAGAATCTCGTCCCACCCTATCAGCCGGCGCCCCTTGCCGAGCAGAAACTTTTCGATTCTTTTAATGAAATAGCTCTGTAACTGGTGCTCATCCTCCAGGTTTTCGGCCTTTATTCTTGCCTGACAATCCGGGCACTGTTTCCACCGGTCCTTCGGGCATTCGTCTCCGCCGATATGGATGTAAGGGCTGGGAAACAATTCGATAACCTCCGACAGCACGTTTTCAAGGAATTCGAACGTCTGCTCTTTACCTGCGCAATAAACATCTTTGGAAATGCCTCTTGCGGTCCTGACCTTGAACGGCCCGCCGGTACAGGACAACTGCGGGTATGCCGCCAGTGCCGCCTGGCAGTGCCCCGGCATCTCAATTTCGGGCACCACCATAACACAGCGGCTTTCGGCGTATCGCACAATCTCTCTTATATCATCCTGTGTGTAATAGCCGCCGTACCTGGCAGCATTAGCCTGTGCCGGGTCGTCAGGTGCCGGAAGGTAACCGACTCCGCCAAGCCGCCAGGCGCCGATTTCCGTAAGTTTCGGATATTTCCTGATTTCGATGCGCCAGCCCTGGTCTTCTGTAAGGTGCCAGTGCAGCCGGTTCATCTTGTGGTAGGCTAAAAGGTCGATATAGCGCTTTACAAAATCCACAGTCATAAAGTGTCTGCAGCAGTCTAACAGCGAACCCCGCCACTGGAACCGCGGCTTGTCTTCTATTTCCACCTGTGGAATGCTCCAGCTGATATTTTCAACCTTGCGATTGCCCTCGATTTCAGGCGGCAGTAACTGTCGCAGCGTTTGACAGGCATAAAAAACTCCGGTCGTTGTGCGAGCATTGATGAAAATACGGTTTTTCATAACCTTTATGTCATAGCCTTCGCAGCCGAGGTAATGCTTGCCTGAAGTGTCGGCTAAAAGAATATAACCGCCTTGCCTGTTGTGTGGTGCGGATTCTGTGACATCAAGTTTGAAACCGGTTGCAGGTTCAAGCAGTTCCGCCAGGTACTGCCCAATGTCTCTTGTGTTGCCCGTGGTGACAATAACGGTATCTGCTGTTAAGGTAAATACGCCCTCCCGCGCCCGTATGTGG
>DATKWV010000079.1:0-2793 GCA_035529405.1 Sedimentisphaerales bacterium
AGCCTTCTGTTGGCCGGCGTGTTGCTGTAATCGGCGGCGGCTTTACCGCTGTCGATTCAGCCCGCAGCGCTGTCAGACTCGGTGCCGATGAGGTGTTCATACTTTACCGCAGAACAAAAGACGAAATGCCGGCGGCAGCAGATGAAATTCTCGAAGCAGAAGCCGAAGGCGTAAAAATTATGTACCTGGTTTCACCGCTGGAAGTTGCCGGCGACGGCAAAGTCGAAAAGCTTAAAATGCTGAACTACGTTCTGGGCGCCGAGGACCAATCCGAACGTCGTCGGCCTGTCGAAGTGCCGGGAACCGAGTTTTACCTTGATGTCGATACCGTTGTCTGGGCAGTAAGCCAGGCGGTAGAAAATGATTCGGTACAGGGTCTGCAGATTACCCCTAATGGAACTATTGAGTTTGACAGTCAAACCTGTGCGGCCAATATCGACTGTGTCTATGCCGGCGGCGATTGTGTCAACGGCGGCGAAAACGTTATAACCGCAATCGCCCACGGGAAAAGGGCCGCTGCATCCATAGACTCCAAATTCGCGGGCCAAAACGCCGTCTTGAGCTATGACGGCGAAAAGGTAATGGTCGATAAGGACCAGGTGCTGGTGCGCACGGGTAACAGGCCCCGCCAGTGGCGGGTAAAGCTCGATTCTGTGTCGGCGGACAAGCGGAAGGAAAATTTTGACTGTTACCTACCCGTTCTTACGCAGGAACAGGCCGTAGCCGAAGCATCCAGGTGTCTTTCGTGTGGATGCGGTGCCGGCTGCGAGGTCTGCAAAGACACCTGCAAGGCATTTTGTTTTGACCTTGATGCAAACGGCAGGATTGTTCTTGACCGGGACAAGTGCCTTGCGTGCGGCATGTGTATTTATCTTTGCCCGAACAAAAACATCGAAATGGTCCAAACCGGAACCACTAATCTTGTCTGACAAACTGTTTGGTCAACAGAGGAAGAAACGGTAAAAATGGCTGGAACTGCCGGGTTGCGGGTCGGTATAGTTGGTGCGGGTTTTGCAGCGTCTTTTCACGTTGACAACCTCAAATGTATCCACGGCGTTGATGTTGAGCTGGCAGGTGTTACTTCCCTTCATGCCGAAAGCCGTGAAAAATTCGGCAAGACATACGATATACCCGTGTATGAAAACGTTGAAGCGATGCTTGAGCATATAGACCTTCTGGATATATGCTCGCCGCCCTATGCCCACCAGCAGGGTATTATCGCTGCAGCTTCTGCCGGCAAGGCTGTTGTTTGCGAAAAGCCCCTTACAGGCTGTTTCGGTTCCGCAGGCGCCGACGACAGCTTTTACGGTAACAAGGCCGACAAGAAAGCAATGCTCGAGGAGCTTGTTGGCCGGCTGCGGAATATCGCCGAAGTTGTGCGGGACAACAAAGTCTTTTTCGGATATGCCGAAAATTATGTCTATACGCCGAGCATTCAGAAGGAACGAGAAATCGTCGAAAAAACAAACTCCCAGATACTCCGAATGGTCGGCGAGGAATCACACAACGGCTCGGCTTCGCCGGTTTACGGCATCTGGCGTTTTGCCGGCGGCGGCTCGCTTATCGGCAAGGCCTGCCATCCCCTTGGCGGTGTGCTTTATTTGAAACAGGCAGAAGGCCTTGCCAGAAGCGGCAAACCTATCAGGCCCGTTGCGGTAAGTGCGCGAACACACGAAATCACACGGTTGCCCAGCTATGTCGATGCCGGTTTTATCCGCACCGACTATCGTGACATTGAAGATTACGGCTTTATGCACGTGGTCTTTGAGGACGGCACCGTGGCCGACATTATTGCAAGTGAGCTTGCGCTCGGCGGGCTTTACGATTTCGTGGAGGTCTTTGCCAACAACCACAGGACACGCTGCCGCATCAGCCCCACCAATATCGTCGATACATTCAACCCATCGAACCAGCAGTACAGGGACATATACACAATCGAAAAAATAAGCACAAAGGAAGGCTGGTCGCCGGCTGCCCCTGATGAGAACTTCACCGTAGGCTACAGGAACCAGTTCCAGGACTTTATTACCTGTGCGGCCACCGGCGGCAAACCTCAGTCGGGTATAGATTTGGCGCTGGATGTTACCGCGACCATATATGCTGCCTATCTTTCAGCACAGAACGCCGGCCGCGAAACCGAAATACCCGTAATCTAATTTATCTCTCGCCGACCCCCAGGGCGGTCTAAGCGCTTAGCTTGACCGCTGTGCCGTAAGCTAAAAGTTCAGCGGCACTGCCCACGACACTGGTTGTCATATAGCGAACATTGATTATTGCATCCGCCCCCATCCGGCCGGCTGCGGCGACCATCCTGTTGGTAGCTGCCTGGCGAGCCTTCCCCATCATCTGCGTGTATTCGGTTAGTTCACCGCCGAGGACAAGTCTGATTATGGCCGACAGGTCTTTGCCGAGCCAGATAGCGAATACCGTATGTCCGTGGACCAGACCGAGAATCTCACGTATCTGTCTGCCGGGTATTTCTGTGGAGTTTAACAGCAAAATTCCTGGTTTGGGCTCAGCAGGCTCCGGCGTCTCTGCTTTTATCCTGGTTTTTCTTTGTTCGACAGCGACTGTCACCAGGACCACAAGGATACCTCCAACAAGGCAGAAGACCGCTATCCGCAGCCACCAGGGCAGAACCGGGTCATCAGAAACGACCACGTACCATGGTATCCCTGCAAAAATGGCAGTGAACAGCCCGGCCACAAACGCCAACGAACCGATTTGTCGTACTGTTTTCATAGCTTCTCCTTTCGCAGTTCTAACTGTTTATTATAAAGTCCGGGCACAACA
>DATKWV010000080.1:0-16984 GCA_035529405.1 Sedimentisphaerales bacterium
ACCTCAGAAGGCCGTTGAAAACAAGGCCCAGCAGAATAAGCACCGCTGACCTTTTGAATATATGCAGCCAGACGCCCTTTCTGCTGGCGCCTTGCTCGATACGTCTTGTGATTGCAAAGGGCAGTACCAGGCCAACGATAAAAAGAAAAAGCGGAAATATCAGGTCTTCGAAGCGAAAGCCTTCCCATGCGACATGGGTAAGCTGGCGGTTAATGGCTTGTGTTACGGGATTATCGGCAACTTTGTGCAGGCTCTGGAAAAGGGTCCCGCCGGTGATTATCCAGAACATATCGAACCCGCGCAGCGCATCGATTGAAACCACTCGGCCTGCTACTAAATCCTGCTGCTCATTGTCAGGCAATGCTACATCCCCTTCCAATAATCAATTATCAATTAAAAGTGCCTAAAGTGAGCTAAAGCGCCTAAAGTTTTCTTGTTCGTAGTAAAATAATCAATAGTAAATAATAAATTGCCCACTGCCCGGGACTGGATTCGAACCAGCACGTCCATTACGGACACCAGCCCCTCAAGCTGGCGCGTCTGCCAATTCCGCCACCCGGGCGCCCAATTTACTATTTACTATTGACAACTTATTATTGATTATCAATTACCAACCCGGAAATCAGGGGCTTATTTAACCAGACGGATAAATTCCTCTATGCTAAGTTCCGCATCCCTAATAATACCCCCAAGTGTCCAGCGGTCAACTTCTTTATGGTCTGGAATAATAAGGGTTATCTGGCGAGTATCATTGCGAATCTTTATATGGCTGCCTCTCTGGCCTACACGATAGTACCCCGCCTTTTCAAAAGCCTTCACAATCTTTTTGCCGGACAGCAGTGGCCCCTTGCCAGCGCCGGCGGTCATACCGCAACCTCCAGCACTTTATGGCCGGCAGACGGCTTAACATCCTTGGGGTCCGGCTCTAAATACAGATTGATGGCTTCTTTGATATTCTTGATGGCCTCCTGCTCGGTTTTGCCCTGACTCCAGCAGCCCTTAAGGCTCGGACAGTGCGCGACAATAAATCCATCCTCACCTTTTTCCAGAACAATCTTTAGTTTCATTTTTATCGCCTCTGATAGAATATATACCACATCCTTACCCAAATATCAACGAAAAATGTTCAGCAGATTCGGGAAATTATCTGTTACGGCCCTGTCGGATTATGTCAAATGTCAGGCACGGCGCATAGTGGGTCATGTACCTCTTGCGTTGTTCCACAGCAGCACCTGTAACCGCTGGCCAAACACAAAACCGCTGCGCTTACACATTTCAGCTACCATCGGTGCCTTCTTCAAAAATTCTTCCCTCGCAACAGCCTGCGGCATTAGAATTACCCTTTCCGGCCTTACAGCGGGCAACTGCCTCAGAGTCTGCTGTATTTCAGCTAAATCGCCATCCTGCTCCACGACAAATTTTAACTGATAAGTGTAATTGTCAATCAGGCTGTTCAGTGCCGCAATATCGAGTCTTGCCTTTTCGTGGCCGGCGGCAAGGTCGGGTTGAGACGGTGTGGAGTTGCTCAATTTGGGGCTTATACTCATTAAATCGCAGGCCAGGCCGCCCACAAACACAATGCCCGCTGTTTCAATGGTAATGTGCCTGCCGGTTTCTTTAAGCCGGCCGGCAAGAATCGGCAGTTGCGGATTTATCATCGGCTCGCCCCCGGTTATTACCGCGAATTCGCTGTCCCACTGCCCTGCCGCACGCACAATTTCGTCGATATCATAATCGGTCCCTGCTGTCTGCGGCCAGGCGTGCCTTGTATCACACCACCGGCACCGCAGCCGACAGCCGGCCAGCCGAATAAAAACAGCGGCCGTCCCAGCCAGAAAACCCTCACCCTGCAGTGAATAGAAGATGTCGTTTACTATCATTTAATATGTTGTGTGATTTACCGGCCGGCGGGTATCTCCGGCACATATTCGATCGGGTCCTTGAGACCGGCCTCGGCAAAGCCCTTGAGTCGCAGCCTGCACGAATCACATCGCCCGCAGCTTCTGCCTTCCGTGTCGGGGTCGTAACAACTGTGCGTAAGCGAAAAGTCCACGCCGAGTTTTCGACCGGTAAGAATAATCTGGGCCTTTGACATATTCATAATGGGCGTATGAATACGATATACCCCCCTGCCTTCGACCGCTGCAGCGGTTGCCACGTTGGCCATATTTTCAAACGCCGATATGAATACGGCCCTGCAGTCGGGGTATCCGCTGTAGTCCACAGCGTTGACACCGACAAATATGTCGAACGCACCAAGCACCTCGGCCCACGCCAGCGCATAGCTTAAGAATACGGTATTGCGCGCGGGCACATACGTGACGGGGATATGCTCGGACCTGCCTAAGCCGGACCTGTCCTTCGGTACTTCAATATTCTTATCGGTCAGCGCCGAATGCCCGAAACCGGCCAAATCTATCTCCATGAACCGGTGCTCGGCCACATTCAGGCTCTCGGCCACCCTCCGGGCGGCCTCGACCTCACACCGGTGTCGCTGGCCGTAAATAAAGGTCAACGCCCGGCACTCGAAGCCCCTGTCACGGGCAAATGCCAGGGTCGTAGCCGAATCCATACCGCCGCTTAACAACACAACCCCAATATTCCGCGCCAATGCTCCGGCTCCGTAAAAAACTTTTACATTGTTTCAGGCTATAATATAGCAGACGGCGCCGAACATAGTAAAGGATAAACAGATACCGCCTATGTGCGCAAGCTGAGCTTTTTTCCCAGCCCAGCCATTAGCGCTTGTCTTGGGCAGCGTTATGAATTAAACTGTTTGAGCACCGTTTTTTGCAAGGGTCGAGGTATGAAGCAAGCGGCTGAACTTGAACTGTTCGATAATCCCTGTCCGCAGCGGGATTACACTATAACCATAAGGTGTCCGGAGTTTACCAGCGTTTGCCCGCGTACCGGTCAGCCGGATTTCGGCGAGATTACCATAGAGTACTGCCCGGACATGCTGTGTATTGAGCTAAAGAGCCTGAAGCTCTATATCCAGGCCTACCGCAACAAAGGCATTTACTATGAAGCGCTGACAAACGACATACTCGATTACTTATGCAGCCGATGCAGGCCCCGCTGGATGAGGATAACATCGCGATTCACACCCCGCGGAGGTATTACCACCGATGTAACAGCCGAATACAAGGCTGGTGCAAAACCACAAACACGTAAAAAGACACAGGACTGTTAGGAGGCTACTGGAATGTCTATAGTATTTCACTGCGAATACTGTGGAAAAAAGATTGAAGCCAAAGACCAGGATGGCAGCAAATGGGGCAAGTGCCCTGCCTGCCATAACAGGGTATATGTGCCCGCTATGAATTCGGATGAAGAGCTGAAACTTGCCCCCTTAGACGAGCAGGACCAGAAAAAGCAAAGAGAACTAATGCTCGAAACACGTATGCTCGATGACTATATTCTCCAGCAGCAGGATTTACCCGCTTCGGAAAGCTCGCCTGAAAATGCCACACCCAACCCCCTTACAGACAGTGACGAACTGACCAAACATATAATCGCTTATCTGCGGCAAATGGCCGGCGGCGACCTCGAACAGGCCCGCATGACCGCCGATGCAATAATACCGCACGGGCAAAAAGCCGTAGAAGTCCTCGACAAAATAGCGCTTAGTGAAATTCTCGAGCCGGAACTGGCTGATGTGCCTCCGCAGGTACTTGCAGGACTTATAAGGACCCTGCGCACAAAACTAACCTGACCCGCCGCAGTCTTAATTTCCGTCTTTGCCGGGAAAGTCCGGAAAACCATCCCCTTGCCGCAACCCACAAACGTTTTTTTCGGTCCGTAAAAAATTTCATTCCGAAAAACCCCCCGATTTGGTGCCCGTGACGCCGTTTCTTATACTTTAAGCAGAAAAACAGTAACAGCTTAAGTCAATAAAACGCTACAGCCGGAAGGAAGCTTATATTATGGATGATAGGGCAACAGCAGTCCACGTTACCCACGAGGCTGCAGGTAAAATCGGCGGTATTGGCGCAGTCCTGCACGGCCTGTTCACCTGCAACGCCTACCTCGAAGCGGTGCAGCGGTCAATCATTATCGGGCCGTTGTTTTCAAAGGACGGTTGTGTATCAGACCGTTTGGGTCCTGACGGCCATGTGCTTTACTCGTCACCGGACGGCCTGACAAATACCACCCAATACCAGCACGAATTCCATAAAATTCACAACCAGTACAACGCAGGTATCGTTTACGGCACGCGCACATTCACCGACCCGCAAACCGGCATAAGCAGCGACCAGGAAGTACTGCTTATCGACGTTACCAATATGTACAAAGCACCCGTGGACACACTCAAGCACCTGCTCTTCGAGCGATTCGGCGTCGAAAGCAATCTCTATGAGCACCTGTGGGAATACGAGCAATACGTCCGGCTTGCGCTGCCGGCGATTGCAGCCGTAAAGGCCATAGGCGCTGCCGACGATTCGACAATAATCATCGCCCACGAATTTATGGGAATGCCTACGGCCCTTGCGGCAATTCTGGATTCGTCACACGGCTTTAAGACGGCTTTTTACGCCCACGAAGTCGCTACAATTCGCCTCATAGTTGAAAAACATCCCGGTCATGACACCATGTTTTATAACGTGCTGGCAAAGGCCCGAAAAGCAGGTCTCTACCTTGCCGACGTTTTCGGCGACCCGCGCAGCTATTTCAAGCATCCGCTTGTAGAGGCTTGCCGCAATTGCGACTGCATACTGGCCGTAGGCGACTACGCGGCCGAGGAATTACGCTTTTTGTCACCGTCATTCGACACCGCCAACATCAATGTCGTGTACAATGGTGTGCCAGCGTATGAAACCAGCCTTGCCGAAAAAATAAAATCCAAAACCCATCTGCAGTCATACTGCCGGAACCTGCTTGGTTTCAGCCCCGATTATGTTTTCACTCACGTTACAAGGCTGGTCACAAGCAAGGGACTTTGGCGGGATTTGCTTGTACTGAAATATATGGACGAGGTTTTCACCCGCGAGGGCAAAACAGCAGTATTTCTTCTGCTCAGCACACAGGCCTGTCAGCGGCCCAGCTGCGACATACAACGTATGGAAGCCGCTTACGGCTGGCCCACAGCTCATCGTGAAGGCTGGCCCGACCTCAATGACGGCGAGGCCGAGTTTTATACCGCTGTTCAGCGGTTCAACACCACAAGCCGGAATATAAAAACCGTTTTTATCAACCAGTTCGGATTCTCTCGCCAAACCTGCGGTAACAGCGTTCCGAAAGACATCGAGCTCATCGATATCCGCAGGGGCAGTGACATCGAATTCGGCCAGAGCATTTACGAGCCGTTCGGCATCTCACAGCTTGAAACATTGACTTTTGGCGGCTTATGTGTTTTCACCAGCGTCTGCGGATGCGCAGGCTTTCTGGCCGACGTAACCAATGGAGACTCTTTCGGTAATTTTCTTGTCGCCGACTATACAAACCTCAACAGTCATGGGCCCGGAAATATCGATGACCTGCTCAAAATAGACCGCCTCTGGGGAGAAACTACGGACGCGGCCGTTGCCGGAAAAGTGGCCGAAAAGGTACTGGCCGCACTGCCGAAAAACCAGGCACAGGCCGAAAACATGATTGAAACCGGCTACAGCCTGGCAAAAAGAATGAGCTGGGACGTGGTCGTGCGGAATTACCTCCTGCCCAGCCTGCAGATAATTGGGGCCAAACAGGCCAGTCTGCCTGCGTGACCGACCCGCTGGCGGTATCCCTGCCGGTTACAGCAAATACATTCACTCTTGACTGTGTCCCCCCAAGCAGCTATATTTTTTGTTTGTGAGGCCTTCCATGCAAAAACCGGTTATCGGTATCATAGGCGGTATCTGTTCGGGTAAAAGCACCGTGGCCGCTGAACTGGTGAAGCTGGGCTGCAAAAGTATCGATGCCGACGAGATTGCGCATGAACAGCTTGAGAACAAAACGGTTAAAAGTAACGTAATCAGTGTGTTTGGGGAAGGAATTCTGGATTCAGCCGGCAAGATAGACCGCCGGAAACTTGCATCAGATGCTTTTGCCGACCGGGGTAAACTGTCGCTGCTTAACAGCGTTGTTCATCCACCGGTGCTGCAGCATACCGAGCAGTTGATACAAACCTACGACCATGACCCTGCGGTTAAGGCCATTGTTCTGGATATGCCGCTGTTGGTGGAAGTGGGATGGGCCGGACACTGCGATGTCCTTATCTTTGTACGGTCCTCAAGGCAGTTAAGGGCCGCCAGGGCTCAAAAAATGGGCCTTTTGGACAAAGAGTTCTCCATCCGGGAAAATTTCCAGATTTCTCTGGACAGGAAGGCTGCGATGGCCGATAATATCATTAATAACAATTCTTGCTTTTCGGCATTGGTCGAGCAAGTCACAAATATTTTCTCTTGTATAATGGCTGAACGGGGATTATCATAGAAACTGTGCGAATAAAGACTCTTTTTTGATAAATCGTTTATATCTGCTGTTTAAGACCCAAACCTTATTGCTGCAATTATATTTTTAGTGATGCCTGATACAATAAGCCGATAGCCGCCCTTAGCCTGAGCAAAGGGTGTTGTTACGATACAAACGATGAGATTCTTCGCCGGTCACATCCGTTAGCAAAGCCTAAGACCGGGAATTGTTAATGTCCGATGTAGTGACTTTGGCGACGGTTCTGCGTAAATTAACGGAGTTTGATAATATCTGAAGGAACGGTTATGGCTAAAGACACTGCAAAAATTGGGAAAAATATTATGAAAAGAAATAAAAACACAAAGAAACAATCGCAGGTCGAGCAGCCTGTTACCGACGAGCAGGCAGACTCAGACACGCCCGGCAACAACCAGCCAAACTCGGTTACGGCCGCAAACAACCAGGCAATAGACGCCGCCGAAGCAAAAAGAATCGCCGACGAAGAATCCACCCACGCCAAATACGAACGTATTAAAAAAGGCAGCCTGTACCTTGTGGACCTGCAAAAGCTGACTGTTGGCGACCTGCACGCTATAGCGAAAAAAGAGGGTATAAAGGATTACAGCGCGCTGAAAAAACAGCAGTTGATTTTCCGCATTCTCAAGGAACGCATCCGCCAGAACGGGCTTATATACGGCGAAGGCGTGCTCGAAGTGCTGCCCGACGGCTACGGGTTCCTGCGCAACCCCCATTACAACTACCTGTCATCCCCCGACGACATCTATGTGTCGCCTTCTCAAATCAGACGTTTTGCTTTGCGAACCGGCAACACTGTCGCAGGTCAGATCAGGCCGCCGAAGGAATCCGAAAAGTATTTCGCACTGTTGCGGGTTGAGGCAATTAACTATGAAGACCCCGACAACCTTGCCGAAAAAGTCGTCTTCAGCGACCTCACGCCCCTGCATCCCGAGCAGAGGCTCATACTCGAGACCACAACCGAAGAGCTGAATATGCGCATAATCGACTTAGTGACACCGGTGGGAAAAGGCCAGCGAGGCCTGATTGTTGCTCCGCCTCGTACCGGAAAAACCGTTCTGCTGCAGAAAATGGCCAATGCAATCAGCATAAACCACCCGGAGGCAAAGCTCATTGTGCTTCTGATTGACGAAAGGCCCGAAGAAGTCACCGAAATGGAGCGCAAAACCGCCGATGATGTCGAGGTTATAAGCAGCACATTCGACGAACCCGCTGCCCGCCACTGTCAGATTGCAGAGGTCGTAATCGAAAAAGCAAAACGCATGGTCGAGTATGGCCAGGATGTAGTGATTCTGCTGGATTCCATAACCCGTCTGGCGCGCGCCTACAACACCGAAATGCCGCATTCAGGCAAAATTCTTACAGGCGGTGTGGACGCAGGCGCTATGCAGATGCCCAAGAAGTTCTTCGGTGCTGCCCGAAACGTTGAGAACGGCGGCTCTCTGACGATTTTCGCTACCGCACTAATTGACACCGGCTCAAGAATGGACGAGGTCATTTTCGAAGAGTTCAAGGCAACCGGCAATATGGAGCTGCACCTCGACAGACGTCTTGTCGACAAAAGAATCTGGCCTTCTATCGACATAAGCAGAAGCGGCACAAGAAGAGAGGAGTTGCTGCTGGATGCAAAAGAGCTTCAGCTGGTATATCGTCTGCGGCGCGTGCTCAGCGAACTGAACCCTGTCGAAGCCGTTGAGCTGCTCAAAAACAGGCTGGCCAAGTGCCGAAGCAACGCCGAGTTTCTCATGACAATGAACCTCGGCTAAAGCAAGTCTTCGCTTACATCTGTTAAAGCACTTTCTGGGCCGTTAAAGAAAACCTTTAGGCCGGTTGCAGTTGTTTCGCCTTGCATATCTGCCGCTTTCTGCGGCGTGCAGCCTGCTTTGATAAAACATTTCCCCAACTTCGTGCACAATAACGCCGTCCGGCGTATCCGAAAGGAATAGGTCATCTCTTTTTTCTAACACAAGCTGCGCCGGCGCGGCTATAGTTTGGGTTTCCTGTTAGCGGAGTCTTCCTCGACACGGCGCCGGCAAAAAGGCGTGATTGTCGAGAACACACTTTGCCAAGACAAAAAACGCACGCCGCCGCGGCGCAACAGTAACTCCATTTTTATAAGGGGCAAATATGAACATATTATTTGTGTATCCGCCGTGCCCGGATACCTTCTGGAATCTCAGGTATGCATTAAAGTTTATTTCGAAAAAGGCGCTTCTGCCGCCTCTGGGTTTGCTCACCGTTGCGGCGATGCTCCCGAAATACTGGCACAAGAAGCTCGTCGATATGACAATAGACCCCTTGACCGACGAAGACATAATATGGGCTGATTATGTGTTTATAAGTGCCATGCATATTCACAGGGATGCTGCTGAAAAGGTAATTGCCCGATGCAAAAGCCTTGGTGCAAAAATTGTCGCCGGCGGGCCGCTGTTTACCACCGAATACGACCGTTTTGACCTCGTGGACCATCTTGTGCTCAATGAGGCTGAAGTTACACTGCCGCTTTTCCTGCACGACCTGCAAAACGGCTGTGCCAGACATATATATACATCCGGCCGCAAAGCAGACATTACAGAAACACCCATTCCCGTCTGGGAACTGATTGATATGAAAAAATACGCCTGTATGCCGGTACAGTATTCAAGAGGCTGTCCGTTTAACTGCAGCTTCTGTGACGTTACCGTACTTTTCGGCAACAAAACGCGCGCAAAAACAAGCCCGCAGTTCCTGGCCGAGCTGGATAGTCTGTATTCACACGGCTGGACAGACCAGGTTTTTATTGTCGATGACAACTTTATCGGCAGCAAAAAACCCCTGAAAAATGATGTTCTGCCTCCCCTGATTCAGTGGCAGCACCGGAAAGGCCGCCCCTTTGCCTTCACCACACAAACCTCGATTAACTTATGCCAGGACGATGAACTTATGGATATGATGGTCAACGCCGGGTTTGAAGCGGTCTTCATCGGAGTTGAAACACCCAATGACAAGGCGTTCGAGGAATGTGACAAGCTGCAAAACAAAAACCGTGACCTCATAGGCTGTGTAAAAAAAATCCAGCAGCGGGGTCTTCAGGTCCAGGCGGGTTTTATTCTTGGCTTCGACAGCGATGACGCGTCAATTTTTGAAAAGCTCATAAACTTCATTCAGACAAGCGGAATCGTCATGGCAATGGTGGGCCTGCTGAACGTCCCCAAAGCCACCAGGCTTTACACCCGTCTGGCGAAGGAAAACAGGCTGCTCGGTGACAGCTGCGGAAACAACACTGATTTGACATTGAATTTCATACCGAAAATGGACCCGGCGGCACTTATCGCAGGCTATACAAAGGTTGTGCACACTATTTACTCTCACCGGTTCTACCACCAGCGGATTTTAAAACTGCTGAAAAATTATCGCCCTTTACCCAAAACTCGCAGAAGGGTCAACGCCGCAGATATAAAGACCCTGCTGAGGTCAATATGGTTTCTCGGTCTTCGCGGCACTGGAAAAAACTGCTATTGGAAACTCCTTTTCTGGACCTTGTTTCATTGTCCCGAAAATACCAGGTTGGCCGTGACCCTCGCCGCCTACGGCTTCCATTTCCGAAAAATGTTCTCAACTTACTAAATTGCGAAGCATTTATCCGGCTTAGACACGCATGATTATAGTCGTTGAAATACAGGAACTGATATTGTTATCCCAGTTCAATGATTTCTGCGCCGCCGGCGGGTTTGACTGTGTAGATTTCGCTGTCTATGCCGAACCTGTTCTCATAAAACTGGTGTACCTGTCGGCCAACCTGCTGCGCTGATTCCGCTGCCACCAGCGCAACTACCGAACCCCCGAAACCGCCGCCGCTAATCCTGGCGCCGTAAGCGGCATCGCATCCGCTGATTTGCTCGACAAGAAAATCCACCTCCGGACAGGATATGCCGAACAAATCCCGCGCAGAGCAATGAGACTGGCTCATCAACCTGCCGAATTCTGCCATATTGCTTTCTCTTAACGCCTTAGCGGCAGCCGCAACACGCCCATTTTCATCTATTACATGCCTGGCCCGCGAATATGCTGTCGGTTCAAGGTGGTTCTTTACCGAATTGAGCATAACTGCATCTGCATCCCGCAGGGCCTTAACGAGAGGATATTCTCTATTCAGTACCTCCGCCGCCTGCCGGCAGTGCTGTCGGCACAGGCCGTACCGGCTGACCGCCGCACCGCCTGGCTGAGATTCTGACCCGCTGCCAATCTCATGTCTTATCATGCTGTTGAAAATCATCAACGAAAAGTTTCTGCTGTCAAACGGCAAATACGCCACGCCCAAATCCCGGCAGTCCAGCATCAAAACGCTGCCTTCTTTCGACATCAGCGAAACCACCTGGTCCATTATTCCGCAGGGGCTGTTTGCATAGATGTTCTCGGCCTTCTGACATATCCGCGCAAGTCGTACCGGCTCGATTTGACGCTGCTGTTCCGAAAGATGCAGTATCGCCTTTGCCAACGACACTTCCAGCGCAGCCGAACTGCTTAACCCCCCTCCGACCGGCACGCTGCTTGAAACGTATAAATTCGCGCCCGTTACAGGCAGTTTTTCCTGCAAAAGCAGGGCGATTATGCCCCTGCCGTAATTGGCCCAAAGACACCGGCTGTCCGGCTGCAAACCGGGCCAGACTTCAAATTCATGCTTCTCCTGCGCCCACTGCGAATAAATACAGACCCTGTTGTCCGCTCTTTTGGATGCCGCAACAAAACAGCTTTTATCTATTGCAGCCGCTAATACAAAACCCTCGTTGTAATCCGTATGACCCCCGATTAACTCGACCCGTCCGCCCGCCCTGCTTACAAATTCGGGATTGTCGCCGCCGTAAACCTGGGCAAAACCTTTTGATATATCCTCAATCAATTAACTACGACCCTGTACCCGGATAAGACAATGCCTTAGTTTAATTTAATCCTAAAGCCCTTCTCTTTCACCTGTTCGAGCAGGACCTTGAGCTGTTCGGTGTTTTCCAGCAGCTTCTCATACAGTCTGCCGTCGTTGACAAATTTGCCTGCGCTGCCCTGTCCGGTGTTTATCTTTTCTAAAATTATTCGCAGTTGAGCCGTGGCCTTGCTCAATTCCTCACCGGCGCCGGCTATGCCGGCAAAAACGCCCTGCATTTGCGAATCCGCATTTTGCAGCGTCGCTGTACCCACGGCCGACAACAGCCGAAACTGTTCCAGGGCCTCCGTGGCCTTGCCTGTGGCTCTGGAAAGATTTGCAACAATGTTTTTGAGGTTCTCCTTACCCTCGGGCGTACCAATAATATCGTTGGCATTACCGACAAGCTTACCTAACCCGTCAATGAGCTGCTCGAGCCTTATCTGGCTTTCCTCCGGGAAAAAGTCGCTTGTGATGCCTGTGGTTCCCTGAAGGGGACTGCCGGACTTGAGGAACTTGTTCTGCGGCTGCGATACGTCAGGGGTCTTGGCACGCAGGTCTATATAGCTGCTGCCGAAGCCGCGGGTCATAAGCCTGGCTTCCACATCGTCTGGGATATTGTTGTACTTCTTTTCAATACCTATAACCACAAGCGTCTGATGGTAGAATTGACCCGTCTTCAGGTCCTTGAGAATCTGCGGCGCCCTGACGTCCGTGACGCTGCCAACCAGATACCCGCAGAAATACACAGCCGTATTCTTCTGGACTCCCTGCGAGGTCGGGAACTGTATCGTTACCTGATACGAACGAAGCTCGCTGACCTTTAGCGGCAAATCACCGAATTTGAATACCAGCCACACCAGCGCACAGACAGCTATTATTACAAACAGCCCTATTATCAGGTTACGCCTTCTTTCCCTGCTTTCATAATCGCTCACTGTCCGTCTCCTTTCGAATCAGGCCCGACCTTCTAAAAACAACTCCCTGACCGCACGCAGCGGATACCCGCTTTTGTTAAGCTTCTTTATCAGCTTGATTCTTTCAACAGCCTTTTCGTCGAAAAGCCGCCTGCCCGTCTCACTGATTCGGGTCGGGGTAAGCAAACCCACCATAAGATAATATTGCAGAGACTGCCGCGAAATGCCAGCTTTTTTTGCCGCGGCGCCTATAGCCATTAATTTGCTTTTATCCTGCAAGGTCTTATCCCGCATACCAACGATTATGTACCTGCGTTATTATATACAGAAAAATACACTTGTATTTCAACAAAATAACCCAGCGGCAATTACTTCTGTCCGGCCCTGCCGCCTGCTTTTGCTGTCAAAGCAACAAGCGAATCTCTTACCTGCTCGAACGTCAGTGTTTTCAAGTACCTTTTTGCCTCCAGCGATTTATTCGACCGTCCGGGACCGCCCGAGACTATCACCAGATAGTCAAAACCACCGGCCATACCGCTTTGCCGAAAAGCCTCTCTTAGTAACCTTTTTATTCGATTACGTACCACGGCGTTGCCGCACGATTTACCCACCGATATACCCAGCCGCGCTTGTTTGCAGTCATTGGCCGCAACATACAGCGTAAGCAGACTGTTGCTGTAACGCCGCCTACCCGCCAGTACCGCCTTGAACTGCCTGTTGCTCAGCAGCCTTTTGCTTTTCGGAAAAGAAAATTCACCCAAAATCCCACCACCTGAAACGGTAAAGAGAAATCTTTTACCTAAAGGCGCCCGTACATTTCCGCACAGCCGCTGCTTTATTCGTCAGCCATAATATCGGCCTTGTGCTGCCTGGCAAATACCTCGGTGCTGAGCCTGCGGTAAATACCCGGGGTGTTCAGCACACCGGCATATCGGTCATCGGCGCCGGATACCGCCACGGGAAGATGTTCAACATGAAGCTGCCTGGTTTTCTCGAACGCATCCGACAAAGGCATATCCGGCGTTACCCTCGAAATAATCGGCTCAGCTATATCAAGCGCTACCAGCCAGTCGTTTATTTCCTGCGTTGCAAATGTATTCCTGATACCGTCAAGCGTGATCGCGCCTATGAGCCTGTTGTCGTTATCGACCACAGAATAATAAAAAGAGTCCGTATTACTGACCAACTCGATAACCTGTCTCAGAGACATACCTGCGGCTATGACCGGCACTTTTGTGTCCATTACATCACCGACCGTATAGGTCTTAATAAGGTCCTCTTCGGTGATGTTAAGACCAACCTCACCCGCCTTTTTAGTGCCGAATTTTACGCCCAGCGGACCCACTATCTGCAGTATGAAAGCACCCACTATCACCACCAGCAGCATTATCGAGCTGATGTCACTTTCAAACTTGCCGCTTGCCATAATTAACAAACCTATGGCGACACTGCCCTGCGGATAAAGGCAAAAGCCTAAGTAATTCCTGACCGTCTTTGCTGCTTTAGAGTAAGCCGCGCCCACATACGAGCCTGCTGTTTTACCCACGATGCTGCCCGTAACATATGCAGCCACCAGCAGCCATATCATCGTGTTAACGTTGGCAAAGCTCAGTCTTGCGCCGACAAGTACGAAAAACAGAACATATACCGGCGGCGAAAACCTTCGTACAAAGTCAAAACTTGACCTGGTCCTTCTTGATTTAATGTTTGTTACCGTCATACCCAGCGACATAGATGCTATGATAACATCCAGCCCCAGGGCCACTGCTGTGCCGATTATCAGCATCACCCAGCTTAGGGTAAAAACCAGCAGCTTGTCTGCCTCATCAACTCGCCGCAGAAGCCGGTTGAGCACGAATCCGCCCGCCACGCCCATAGCCAGCGAACCGCCTATTTCCAGCAAAGCCGACAGCAACGCAGCAGGCAGCCCGCCGGTCTGGTGCCCCGTAATCACCCCTGCAACGCTTATGCCAATCGCGTAAAGGGTCAGCGCCAGCGCATCATCAAGCGCCACTATTGCTGTCAACAGGGTCGTAACCGGGCCTCGGGTCCTGTATTCCCACAAAACACCAATTGTCGAGGCAGGGTCCGTTGCCGAACAAATCGCCCCGAACAACACACCCACTGCCAGCGCCGTCTGCCAGTCGGCGAAAAAACGCATTACAAGAAACGTGCTTGTCCCGACCAGCAGAAACGCCGCTAAACCTTCGAACAGAAGTATCCAGGCAACTTGTCTGCCGAACTTTACAAAGGTCTCAGCTTTAAGCTCACCGCCAATCAGAAAACCAATAATCCCCAGCGCAAACATGTTGAACGGCTGGAACGTCTCTATGGTCTGCTGTGAAATTACCCGCAGCACCGGCCCCAGTATTATCCCGATGGTCACGTAGCCGATTATCTGTGGAATGCGAAGCCTCTGGAATACCCGCGCGCCTACGGTACCGCAGAAAACGGCAATACCGATAAGAAGCACCACGTTCAGACCTTTTACTCCAACTGAAATCGCAACCGGTATCTCTGACACGCTCTTTATCCCTCAAAACAGGCCCAAAAGGCAAACGTCCTGCACCGCTACGACATAAGCAACCATCGAAAAAACCTATGCTAATACAGGTATTAATTTTGTCAAAGTATTTCCTTATAAACAAACTACCTACTATAATCGGCTGGTTTACCCTTTATCTGACAGGGCAATTCTTGTATGGTCGTCTTTTGGCAAAATTGCCGACAGAACAGGAGGCGGCATTGAAGAATAAACAATTTATTGCAGTAATTCTGACGGGCGCGGTTATTATCGCGGTGGTGGCACTTTCGGCCCTCAAAAGCCGAGCTCCGTCTGAACAGCCTCTATCGTCCGACACACCTGTGCCGGAAAACATACCCGACCCTGTTAAACTTGCGCCCGAACCCGATATCGACAGCGCTCCAACACTTGCCGAGATTATCTCGACCGCAACAACCTGGCAGCCCGCCTTTACCTTCTGGACCGGCAAACCCGCGCCCGACTTTACCCTCACCGACATTACCGGCAACACCCACACCCTCAGCCAGTACAGGGGCAAAGACGTATTGATTATCTTCTGGGCCACCTGGTGCCGCCCCTGTTTGATGGAAATACCCCACCTTATAGCCCTGCGAAACATCATCGACCACGATAAACTGGTCATGCTGGCCATATCCAACGAAAACCCGGAACTGGTAAAAAGGTTCGCGGCAAACGCAAAATTAAACTACACGGTTTTCGCTGTGCCGGATACCGCCGCCCTGCCCGAACCTTATAACCGGATAACCTCCATACCATCGAGCTTCTTTATCGACCGTGACGGGAAAATCAAGCTTGCAACGGCGGGGCTGCTGTCGCTGGGTCCAATCAAGGCCATACTGGCCGCCCAATAGGCAGAAAAAACATCATATACACCAAAAAAACTTCTGGACAGCCGGCAACCGGCCGGTTATACTAAGAGTTTACTTTCAGATATAATGAGGTCAGTACTATGGCACATAAAAAAGGACAAGGCTCTTCGAGAAACGGCCGCGACAGCAACGCCCAGTCCAGGGGCGTGAAAATGTTTGGAGGCCAGTTTGCAAAAACCGGCTCTATTATCGTGCGGCAGTGTGGAACAAAATTCTTTCCCGGCTTCAACGTCGGTATGGGAAGGGACTTTACCTTGTTTGCCGCCACTGACGGGACAATCCGTTTTCAGGGCAAAAAGGTCCACGTTGTTTAACCGCTGCACCGCACGGACAAAACCCGCCACAGACTGTAAGGATGGTTATTATACCATCCTTTTTTTATACAAGACTCACAGCACCATCTTTTGAACATTATGTTTATCGACCAGGCACAGATTTACGTTAAAGCCGGTGACGGCGGCAACGGGTGTGTAAGTTTTCGCCGCGAAAAGTATGTGCCCAAGGGCGGCCCGGACGGCGGCAACGGCGGAAGAGGCGGAAACGTTTATTTCCAGGCCCTGGAAAATATAGATACCTTAATCGATTTTGCGGGCAAGCATCACTGGAAAGCGCAAAATGGCGGACCCGGCTCCGGAAGCAACAAACACGGCCCTGACGGCCGGGACCTGATTATATCCGTGCCGCCGGGTACACTTATCCACGATACGGACCTGCAGGTTTTGTTAAAAGACCTCAGCAAACCCGGTATCAAAATCTGTGTATGCAGCGCCGGAAAAGGCGGTAAAGGCAACAAGGCCTTTGCAACTTCAACCAACCAGGCCCCAAGAACCGCTACCGCCGGCGGCAAGGGCAGGGAAAGAAACATAAGACTTGAGCTCAAGCTCATTGCCGATGTCGGCCTGGTCGGCATGCCCAACTGCGGCAAAAGCACCCTCATATCGCGCTCCTCCAAGGCCAGACCCAAAATCGCTGACTACCCCTTCACCACTGTCGAACCGGTGCTTGGCATTGTCGAACTGGGTTCGCTTATGACAAGACCGCACGACCGACGCCGCCTAAGCGACTTTCGTAGATTTGTTATGGCCGACATACCCGGCCTGATTGAGGGGGCACACGATGGTGCCGGTCTGGGCTTTAAGTTCCTCAGGCACATAGAAAGAACACGAATCATTGTTCACCTGCTGGATATAATGCCGCTCGACGGCTCCGACCCTGCTGACAATTACCGCACAATCCGTAATGAATTAAAGCAATACAGCAAGGCACTGGCCAAAAAATCGGAAGTTGTTGTCGCTAACAAAATGGACCTTAATCCCCCTGCCGGGGT
>DATKWV010000081.1:0-11141 GCA_035529405.1 Sedimentisphaerales bacterium
GCCTTCAGCCCGCAGCTTCTCGTACATCTGCTCGAACGCAAGCTGCAGTGCACCTTTGCCTGCCGGCTGAAGCTTATCGGCTATAAGCTGGTATTTTCCGTTGGGTACATAGACCTCGATACAGCCGGTTGCGATAACAGCTAAGCCGTTTTCGGGCAGGAATTTCAGGCCGTTATACCTGCTTTTCCACATAACAGCCGGCAGTTTGGAATTTTCATCTTTCAGTGCGAAGTAGCAGTGTCCGCTGTGGTGCAGTTTCCAGTCGGTTATTTGGCCGGTGACTGTGACCCTGCCGGGCAGGCTGGTGTCCAGCACGGCTTTTATCAGCGTGTTGATTTCGGTAACGGTGTATATTTTGCCGGTATTTTTCATTTCTTTTTGCCGGGCCTTGATTATAAGCGCTAATCGCCGGATTATCAATGTTTACCCCAGCCGGCATAATTGGCTATTTACGATTTTCGATTGGGGATTTGAGATTGCCGCGTCGGCCTTCGGCCTCCTCGCAATGACATCTCTGCCTTCTGCCTTCTGTCTTCCGTCTTCCGTCTTCTATCCCAGTTACCATTTAACCATTTTTTGGCCCTGCGTAATTTGGCGTCTGCGTGTTTGTTTCTTATATTTTGCATAGATAACAGCATCCGAGTACAGGTTCTCCGAGGAGTTTTTTTAGGACGCAGGGTGATAATGGGGCGGCAATCAAAAAATCACCGATAAATCCGGGCAAAAACAGAAATTCTGGCAATGTTGCGTAAACATTGTTGACAAGTTTTTCTTGAAAGGGGAAACAGATGAGAGGCAGAAAAGGTTTTACATTGGTGGAAATTCTGATTGTGGTGGTCATCCTTGGTATTCTGGCTGCAATAGTGATTCCGCAGTTCAGCAACGCCAGCACCGAGGCTCGCCAGGCCAGCCTGGTCAGCGACCTCCAAAGTGCGCGTGCAGCCATCGAGCTGTACAAGATCCAGCACAAGGATGATATGCCGGGCGTCAGTGCCAGCTTTGAGTACTGCCTGACCGAGTGCACCGATATTGACGGTGTTGCTTCAGCGGGCGACCCGGGTGACTGGGGTGTTTACGGCCCCTATCTGGAAAGGATTCCCACAAATCCGTTCAACGATTCCAATTCTGTCCGCATAGATGGTGCTGCTGCCGGTGCCGACACCGACGGCTGGAGGTTTGATTCCACCCGCGGTGATTTCCAGGCTGATGATATTGAGGACTGCCTTGACGGTACCGCTCATACCAGGCTGTAACACCTCGGCCGGGATACGCAGCGGCAACACTAAGGCGTAACTGAAAAGATGGGCTGACCGGTATTAGCCATAAGCTTTGCCGGTCAGCCTTTTGTAGTTCGTGGTTGTTTAGCGGCCGCCGGCCCGGCGGCCAGAGAAAAAAGGCCGCTTATGCTTATCGGCCTTTGCTGTTGAAGTAGCAAAAAATCACAATTATTTAACACCCCGAATCTGTTCCTTGGCCCCGTTACAGGTAACCGTAAGCTGAGACGTTATTATCGTATATTTTGACGATTGTACTAATTGTGCTGAACTTGATTCTCAGGGGCGGTGTTTTGGCGGTTATAAACGGCTTATTTCCAGGCCCAAAGCCCGTAAGAAGGGCAGCCCTGCACCGTTGATTCTCAACAAGGCCCAAAGGGCCGACCGGCCTTGCGAATCGGCTGATAAAGAGCCGTCCAAAACAGGACGAAAAAACAGCAGTCAAAAGGGTTACCTTAATAAGCAGGCGGGTGAGCGTATGAGGATTTCTATTTCCAGGAGAAAACCAGTGACTGTCGGGCCGGATGCTGAACGGCTTTGCACCGGCTTTACACTCATCGAGATTCTGATTGTGGTGGTGATACTGCTGATAGCCGGCGTAATCGTTATACCCGTGATAAGCAGTGCCGCCGGTGTCCAGGTACGCAGCGCCGCCAATATGCTGGCCGCTGACCTGGAGTACGCACGCAGCATGGCCATAACAACCGGCCGCAATCATTCGGTCGTCTTTGACCAGGCCGGCAACAGCTACCAGCTCGAGGACGATACCGCCGCGGTCATAAAGCGACCGCTCAGCAGCGGTGATTATGTGGTCAATCTCGGAACCGGCGAACTGAATAAGGTCTCAATCAGCAGCGTCGATTATACAAGCGTTGTTTTTGACTGTCTCGGCAGCTCAAACAACGGATGCAATATTGTACTGGCGACCACGCAGGAGAACGTAACCGTCACTGTCGAGCCTGTTACCGGCTTTATAGCGGTTGGTGATTAACAAGGTACATGCAAAACCGTCGTAATTGTGAGAAGGGTTATTTGATGTAAGCGGACAAAGTGGTAATTGGTCAATGATTATTGCCGGCGGTGCCGGCGATAATCGCACGAAATTAAGGACCTAAATCATGGAACGCAAAAAGAATTCAGGCAGGGGCAGACGTTTCAGCCTCAAAGACGCGATGGTAGAAGTGAAAAAAAGGCTGCGAAAAGACATGCTCGTATGGGCAGGTGCATTGCTCTTGATTGCTGCCATAGCCTTCGGTGACGTTCAGCAGGGCTCAATGGAAGTTGACATCGATACAGGAAACTATCAGTACGCTCGCCTTACAGAAGAGACCGCTTTACAGCAGGCAAGTTATGTGCCTGTGGACACAAGGCTGCGGTCGCTGAAGTTCGAGCCGGGTCTTGGTGTCGTGCAGGCGCTGGCTATGCTGGCCCGGGTGTATGAAAAGAACATCGTGCCCAGTGGCGGTGTCGATGGGACGTTGGCCTTCAGAGACCTTTCCAATGTGACCTTTGAGGAGGCCCTCGAGGCCATTCTCGGCGCAAAATTCAAGTACGAGCAGACCGGTAACCTACTCAAGGTCTATACCAGGGCAGAGTACCTGCAAATCAAGACCGACCAGGACCGGATGATAACGAGGGTCTTTACTTTGTATTACATCACCGCAAAGGAAGCGCAATCGCTTGTTACACCGGTGCTCAGCAGTGCCGGCGTGGTCAAAAGCAGCTCCGCAGCCGAAATCGGGGTACCCGCTGGCGAATCGATTACCTCTGATAGTGCAGGCGGCGATACTATCGCCGCGCACGATATCTTGATAATGCGGGACTTCCCGGAGAATATAACCGAGGCCGCAAAGCTTCTGCGAAACCTCGACGTAAGGCCCAAACAGGTCCTGATTGAGGCCACTATAATGACCGCCACTCTGACCGAGGCAATGCAGTTCGGCGCCGACCTGAACCTGCTTGCCGGCGTAAGCCTCGACGGCACCGCCTCAACCGCGGACATTGCCTTTGACACCGGAGTCCGTGATGGTACTGCCGCCACTACCCCTATCAGTCAGATAGCGGGGGGCACCAAGGGTACGCCGCTGCAGGTGGCGGGGTTTGCGTTTATGGGCAGTGGCCTGAGGATTGGTGTTACCAGCGGCGATGTGGCCGCGTTTATAACCGCCGTTGAATCGGTCACCGATGTTACGGTGCTGGCAAATCCCAAGATACTGGCGGTCAATAAGCAGCTTGGCCAGGTGTACATAGGCACAAAGCTCGGTTACATAGCTCAAACCACGCAGACACAGACGTCAACTACCCAGAGCGTAAAGTTCCTCGATACCGGCACCAAGCTTTCGTTCAGGCCCTATATCGGCAACGACGGCTATATCCGAATGGACATCCATCCCAAGGACAGCACCGGCCAGCTCAATGCCCAGGGCGTGCCCGACGAGACCAGCGCCGAGCTTGCAACGAACATAATTGTCAAGGACGGCCAGACCATAGTTATCGGCGGCCTGTTCAGGGACGTTGTAACCAAGGGCCGAAGCCAGATTCCGATTATCGGCAACATCCCGATTTTGGGTGACCTGCTGTCAAAAACCTCCGATTCCAGTCAGCGTCAGGAAGTCATAGTGCTGCTTACCCCGCACATCATCGAAGAGCCTTCACAGACCAGGGGCAGGGCACGTGCTGAAGACGTCAACCGCAAAGTCCATGCTGCAGCCGAGTCGCTGCGGTGGGAAACCAGGGCCAGAATGGCTGAGGAACATTATGAAAAGGCTGCTAAGGCCTATCTTGAAGGTGACACCGAAACGGCGCTGAAAGAGGTCAGGCTGGCTCTTGAGCTTCGTGCAACCTATCTGGAGGCCCTTCGTTTGAAGGACCGGATTATGGCTGAAGAGTATCCCGACCTGGCCGACAAGACCGCCAGAAAGATTCTGCGGGTTGTTGAGCGAAGGGATATGGACAGGTGGCTTAGAAGGTGACCGACCGTCGGCGCTTATTGAGCCGCCGGCGGTTTCTGATACAGACACGTAAAGAACGATTGTTACGATTCTTTAGCGGGGACATTGTAATGGCGAACAAAAAGATATTGGTTGTTGACGACGAGATACACATAATCCACGTGGTGGCCATAAAGCTGCGCAACAACGGCTACGAGGTTGTCGCCGCCGAAAACGGGCTTGAGGGATACGAGACGGCCTGCCGCGAAAAACCGGACCTTGTGGTTACCGACTATCAGATGCCGATGATGAGCGGGCTTGAGATGGTCGAAAAGCTGCGCCAGAACCCGGACACCGCTGACATACCGGTAATAATGCTCACGGCCAGAAGTTTTGCCATAGAGAACGACCAGAAACAGCAGCTGCAGATAGCCCACTTTCTCAGCAAACCCTTCAGCCCGAAGGAATTGTTAATGAGCATCGAGGACATTCTATATCAGAGACAGGTCGCAGCAAATGGCAGTCAAAGCCGAAGAGCATATTGAAATAATCAGTAACGAGCTGTCGCACGTCTACGAGGAGCTTGTGCTGCTTCACAGGCTCAGCACGAATATGAACATTGCTGAGCCTGACAGCAACTATCTCCAGATGGCCTGCGACAGCCTCACTGATATAGTAACCGTAGAGGGTATAGCCATACTGCAGCAAAGCTGTGCCCCCGAGCACAACAGGCTGGTCCTGGCTGCAGGCTCGGGCCTGATAGACATAGACGAGCGTATGACTACGGTACTCTACACCCGCCTGGCTGAGGCAATCAACAACGGCCAAGAGGCACTGCTGGACAGCGATGTGGACTCGCCTTTCAGGTACGATTGGCCGGGCAATATAAGAAGTATCATTGCCGTGCCGCTGTGCGGCAAGGAAAAGCCCGCCGACGACCTCACACAGACAAACCAAAGCAGCGCCCGCATAATAGGTTTAATGGTTGCGGTAAACCGAATTGACAAGCCGGATTTCGACTCCACTGATGTAAAGCTTTTCAACTCAGTGGCGAACGGCTGCGCCGTTTTTATCGAAAACGGCCGGCTCTTCAGAGACCTCAAGGAACTTTTCATAGGTTCATTAAAGGCCCTGACAAGCAGTATCGATGCAAAGGACCAGTACACCCGCGGTCACTCGGAAAGGGTGGCCTTTGTTTCCCGCTGGATTGCCGAGAATCTGGCCAATGCCGCGGTCATCCCGCACGACCAGATGCACAAGGCATACCTTGCCGGCCTGCTCCACGATATAGGAAAAATGGGAATAAACGAAGCCGTCCTGCGAAAAGAAGGCAGGTTAAGCACCGAAGAACTGAACCATATAAGGACACATCCCTCGATAGGAGCGGCCATTCTAAGCGAAATAAAGCAGATGCACGAAATCATTCCCGGAATACTTTGCCATCATGAGCGGATGGACGGCACGGGTTACCCGAACGGCCTGTTTGCGCACCAGATACCGCTGTTAGGCAAAATTGTCGGTCTGGCGGACAGCTTTGACGCAATGACCAGCAAGAGAACTTATAGAGGCGCGCTTAGCGTTGACGAAGCCCTGCAGGAAATAATACAGTTGCTGGGCGCTCAGTTTGACCGCCAGGTCGGTTCGGTATTTCTCAGCAGCGATGTGCATAAACTCTGGGCTGCCATGCAGGACGGCCCGGTCGGAGTTTACGACAAAGGCAACTTCTCGGAGTACGGCAGTGCCGCTGTAGGGGCGTTAATCGGCTGAAAATTGCCGTACAGCGCCTTCCCAGGGGCGAAAAACCAAACTCATACTGTATTTCCACCCGCCTGATTTGACTGTTACCGCCGGTAATCTGAGGTGTCTGTTATCTGCTGTTGAGCCTTGCTGTGGGGCAATTTTCCTGTTTTACCATCGACTGCGTAATACAAAAAATTATCGATACAAAAAGTGTTGTCGAAAAGCGGCTTTGGCAAAAGTTTCTTTTTGCCGGTAAAAAAACTTGCAGCCTGTACGCGTGTAAACTATAATATGTGGTTTGTAAAGAGCAGGACGTGAGTGTTAAGTACGGTTACGCGGCAGGATATTACTAAAGGATTAATCGGAAAAATGCTGAAAAAGCAGGAAAAAGAGAAAATTGTCGGCGACTTCGAGACCCACAAGGGGGATACCGGTTCGCCTGAAGTGCAGATTGCGCTGCTGACGAAAAAAATCAACGAGCTTACAGAGCATCTTAAAATTCATCGCAAGGATTATGCGTCTCGTCGCGGCCTGTTGAAAATGGTCGGAAACAGGGCCGCGCTGCTGAAGTACGTAAACAAAAAAGACCCCAAGCGCTATCGTGATATAATATCGCGGCTTGGCCTGCGAAAATAAAAATCATTTTTTTTAACCAACGTCGGTTAATACACCAGGCGACGTTTAGTGAGGTAATTGTATGTTTGATGTTTGCAGAGTTGAAAGACAAATCGGGGGCAAATTATTATCCATCGAAACCGGCAAAATCGCAAAACAGGCACACGGTGCGGTTGTCGTGCGGTACGGTGATACCGTTGTTCTTGTTGCCGCGGTAACGGCGCATTGCCAGCGGGAAGGTATAGATTTCTTCCCGTTAAGCGTCGAATATCGCGAAAAGACCAGCGCCGCAGGAAAATTTCCGGGCGGTTTTATCAAGCGCGAGGGAAGACCCACCACCAAGGAGATTTTAACCGCCAGGCAAATCGACAGGCCGATTCGCCCCTTGTTTCCGGAAGGCTATTTCGAGGAGGTGCAGATTATAGCCTCCGTGTTGAGCTTCGACGGCGAAAATGACCCTGATGTGCTTGCAATGATCGGCGCCAGCGCCGCACTTACCATAAGCAAGATACCGTTTCTGGGCCCTATGGGCGCCTGCCGATTGGGCCGGGTCAAAGGAGAATTCATACTCAATCCCACGCATCAGCAGATAACCGAAAGCGACCTTGACATGCTTGTCGGCGGCTCTAAACAGGACATAAACATGATAGAAGTCGGCGCCAGGGAACTGTCCGAAGAAGTCATAGCCGAGGCGATTAAAACCGCGCATGAAACAGTCTGCGAGGTTTGCGATTTGATTGAACAATTGCGCCAAAAGGTCGGCGCCGAAAAGGAACTTTGTCTTGTCGAAACCGACCAGCAGCTCTACAGCCAAATCCGCTCACAGACAGTCGACAGGCTCTATGAACTCAAACAGATACCCGCAAAGCAGCAGAGACAGGATGCGGTTGCTGAGTTATTTGAAGGTATTTTTAACCAGTACTGTCTGCAGGATGACTCGCAGCAGCAGCCAAAATACGAAAAGGTAACGGTCCGGCGAATCCTCGAAAAAGTTGAGAAAGAGGTTGTTCGCAAACTGCTTCTGGAGGGTAAAAGACTTGACCGCAGGGGCTATGACGAGATTCGTGACATTCAGTGCGAAGTCGGTATCCTGCCCCGAACTCATGGTTCGGCCCTTTTTACGCGCGGCGAGACTCAGGCAGTGGTCAGTGTGACGCTGGGCAGCATCAGGGATGGGCAAATCGTTGACGGCCTGCTCGAAGAATACACGCAGAACTTTACACTGCACTACAACTTCCCGCCGTTCTCTGTCGGCGAGGTAAGACCTGTTCGCGGGGTGGGCCGCAGAGAAATCGGGCACGGCGCGCTTGCCGAACGGGCCCTTATACAGGTAAGGCCCCCAGAAGAACAGTTTGCATATACCGTCAGGGTCGTCTCGGACATCACCGAGTCCAACGGCTCCAGTTCTATGGCCTCTGTCTGCGGCGGTACCCTTGCCCTGATGGATGCCGGTGTGCCAATCCTTAGGCCCGTCGCGGGCATATCGGTGGGCCTTGTAAGCGACGCAAACGGCCGCTGCGAATTGCTCACCGATATTATCGGTGAAGAAGACCGTTTCGGCGATATGGATTTCAAGGTCGCAGGCACCGCCGACGGTATCACGGCTGTTCAGCTTGATATCAAAACCCGGGGATTAGCGCATGATATTATGGTTGAAGCGCTCAAACGGGCAAAAACCGCACGCCTTAAAATACTCGATGCTATGAATAAGGTTATAAGCAAACCCAGACCTGAACTAAGCTCTTACGCTCCCAAGCTTATCAGCATCTCCATAGACCCTGAATTCATAGGCAAACTCATCGGCCCCGGCGGTAAAATGATTAAGAGTATTCAGGAACAGACTAAAACCACTATCGAAATACAGGACGATGGTTTGGTTTACATATCGTGTGTCGGCGGCGACGGGCATCTCAAGGCCAGGGAAATAATCGAGTCACTGACCCAGCCGCCGGAGGTGGGAAAAATATATACCAATGCCAGGGTCGTGTCGGTAAAGGACTTCGGGGCCTTCGTTGAGATTGTGCCGGGGGTCGAGGGGCTGTGCCATATCAGCGAACTAAGCGACAGCTATGTCGAAAACGTCGGCAGTGTCTGCAAAACAGGTGATTTAATACCTGTGAAATTAATCTTTATTGATGACCAGGGCAGATTGAAGCTTTCCCGAAAAGCCGCTCTGGTGGAGATGAAAAAATCCGCCAAACCTCAGCCCGTCAAAGACAAGTAGTCCTGTCTCTTTGGGCCGTTAGCGGGTTTATACTGCTTTAGTCTGCAGGCGCCGAAGCTTAGAGGGCAGGTAAGTGCAGCAGTTTTTAGCTGGTTTTGTTGTTGTTGTTTTGTCAGCTGTGGCGATAGTGTGGTGGTTTTTGCTTGATAAGAAACGTCGTGACACAGCCCGGGCGCGGCAAAATGCCCCTGCCCCGCAGCAGAAAAACCATACTGAAGAGGTTGAGGGACTTACCAGGCTTATTGGTGAGCTTGCCCATGAAATAAAAAACCCGCTTTCCACCGTTAAAGTAAATCTTGCACTTATCGGCGAAGAGCTGACAGCCTTGAAAAGTGCCGCACCTGCCGCCCAGCCGCAGGCATTGGCAAGGGCCCTTAGAAAAATTGCTGTTATACAAAAAGAAACCGACAGGCTCGAACAGATACTCGAAGGCTTTCTGGGGTATGTGGATAAGACCGGGTACCAGCTTAGCCGTGTTGATGTCAATTCGCTCGTCGGGGATATGGTGGATTTTTATTCGCCGCAGGCGTACAGCCGTTCAATTACCCTCAGGCAGGGTTTATGTGCCCAGCCGCTGGTCTGCAAAGCGGATATCGACAGTTGCAAGCGGGTGTTATTGAATCTTTTTATTAACGCCCAGCAGGCTATGAGCGGCGGGGGGGAACTGATAATAAAAACATATCAGAGTGATAATAACGCCATAATCGAGGTCAGTGACACCGGCTGCGGAATTGCACCCGACAAAATTGAACATGTATTCGAGGCCTATTATTCGTCCCGGCCGCACGGAACGGGGCTGGGCCTGGCCACGGCAAAAAAAATAATTGATGCCCACAACGGTCACATACACGCCGACAGCACCGTGGGAAAGGGCAGCCGCTTTACCATAAGTCTCCCCTTGCACGTGATTGAGGCTGCGATTGATGAGTAAAGGACCTGTAATTCTGGTTGTTGACGATGAGCCGGACCACGCCGACGGCATAGCCGAGGCGCTGGAAAAAGTCTGCGCAAAGGCCATTGCCGTCTATAACGGGACGGATGCGCTGGAGATTCTCGGCGACCGCAGAGTCGATGTGGTTGTCACCGACCTCAAGCTTGGTGACGGCCCCGACGGGCTGAAGATACTCGAGCAGGTAAAAAAAACCAGCCGGCACACCGAGGTGATTTTAATAACCGCTTACGCGACAATTGATACCTGCAAGCAGGCAATCAAAAAGGGCGCGTACGATTACCTTGTTAAGCCCATCGATATCGACCAGCTTCGCACACTGGTCGAACAGGCGGGCAGGAAGGCCTCTGCTGCGGCCGAAAGCAGCAGGGCAGCACCCGTTTCAGACAGCGGGGAATTCAGGTTCGAAGGGATATGGGGAACCGGCGCCAAGATGAAGGGCATACTTGAGGTGCTGCGGCGGGTCTGCCTGACAAATATATCGGTGTTGATCGAAGGCGCTTCGGGCACGGGAAAGGAACTGCTGGCGCGGGCGATTCACGATAACTCAAGACGGGCGGGCAAGCCGTTTAAGCCTATAAACTGTGCTGGGTTAGCGGAGACCCTGCTGGAAAGTGAATTGTTCGGGCACATCAGGGGCGCCTTTACCGGCGCATCAACCGACCGAAAAGGATTGTTCGAGCAGGCCCACAAGGGCACGCTTTTTCTCGATGAGATAGGCGATATGCCTTTGAACATGCAGGCCAAGCTGCTGCGTGTTCTGGAGGACGGGATTGTGGTGCCGGTAGGCTCCAGCAGTTCTGTGGTGGTGGATGTGCGTTTTATAAGCGCAACAAACCACGATTTGATGCAGTTAGTGGGGGAAAAGAGGTTCAGACAGGATTTGTATTTCAGAATCAAGGGTGTAAATATCGTGCTACCGGGCCTGAGCGAAAGGGCGCAGGACATACCGCCTTTGTGTGATTACTTCATCCAGGAGGCGGCACGGGAGACAGGCTTGAATGTCACGGGCATAACAGATGCGGCCAAGAGTATTCTCAGCGGGTACGAATGGCCTGGCAATATAAGACAACTGCGCAACTGCATCAGGACGATGGTTGTAATGTGCGACAGAGACCAGCTTGACGTGGGGGACATTCCGCCTGAGATACTGCAGAGGCGTCAGCTTGGGGCAGGACAGACGCAGGCGGCTGGGGCGCCGATGGCACTGGACCAACTGGAGAAACAGGCCATCATAGAGACGCTGAAAGAGACGGACAATAACCGGGAAAAAGCGGCCAAAATACTGGGTATCGGCGAAAGGACACTATACCGTAAAATAAAGGAATACAAGCTGTAGCAGGGGGCCAGGGGGCATCTGGGAAAAGGGGAGAAATTTCAAACGAGCAAAATTTCGGCTAAAAATCGAC
>DATKWV010000082.1:0-2667 GCA_035529405.1 Sedimentisphaerales bacterium
GAAAAAACCTATCGTGCACTGTCGTGCTCACACACAGGACAAAACCATATACGCAAAATATCAGGGCATACAAAGCTGTACGGCGGCAAACGCCCTGGCGGATGTCCCGGACTGCCTCAAAGGCGCGCCGATTACCCTGATTACGGCAGGACTGCTCGCTATGGCGTTTATGGGTTTTGCGGGAATGATTAGATGATTTTAGCAGGTGTATTTGAATTGTGGAATAGTGCATGGCCCGCCGGTCTGACAATGCTTGGTCTGGGCAGCGGTTTTGCGCTTGTGCTCCTGATCGCAAGCGTGAAGCTTAAAGTTGAGGTCGACCCGAAGGTTGACGAGATTCACCATGCGTTGCCGAATCTGGACTGCGGGGCGTGTGGTTTCGCCGGTTGCGGTCAGTACGCGAAAGCTGTGCTGAAAGATCCCGGACTATTGGGCAAATGCGCACCAGGCGGGCAGGTTACATCGAGCAAAATCGCGGATATATTGAACTTGCAGGTCAGCGATTCTGGGCCCCAGAAAAAACCTATCGTGCACTGTCGTGCTCACACACAGGACAAAACCATATACGCAAAATATCAGGGCATACAAAGCTGTACGGCGGCAAACGCCCTGGCGGATGTCCAGGCCTGTGCTTTTGGATGCCTCGGCTTCGGAGATTGCACGAGAGCCTGTAAGTTCGATGCTTTAGACATTATTGACGACCTGGCCACCGTCGACTACGACAAATGCACCGGCTGCACTGCCTGTTCGAAGGCTTGCCCGAGGCATCTTATCGAGATGGTTCCATTCCGGCATGAAAATATGATGACGGTTGCCTGCAGCAGTAAGGAGACCGGCAAGAGCACGCGCGCAATCTGCAAAGTCGGCTGTATCGGCTGCGGCCTGTGTGCCAAACAGTCCGACCTGTTCAAAGTCGAAGATAACCTGGCCAGGTGTGATTACGCAAAATACGAAACAACCGAAAAAGAAGAAACTGCCATGAACAAATGCCCCACGAAAGTAATCATTTACCGTGGAAAAAACGCTCCCGAACCACTCACACCCGTCAAAAAAACAACTGCGGCAACAAACGTGTAAACCGGATTGCCGAGAATTTACTTTCCCGGATCGCTGCTTTTAACGTACTTTTCAGCACCGCCGGTTTTTATTATCTGGTACTTTGGCTGGGGAGTTATCAGAATTGCTTCTGTATTTGGCACCTTTTCTATCAAGGCAAGGCCCTTTTCGGCGCCCATTACGCTGACCGAGGTCGCGAGCGCATCGGCATCGGTTGCGTTGTCCGCAATGATGGTGACGCTTGAAAGACCTTCGGCGCTGGTTCCTGTCGTGCGGTTCATAATATGGCTGTAGCGTTTGCCTTCGATTAATACAAGCTGTTGATAATCGCCGCTTGTGGCTACCGCGGCATTTGTTATTTTCAGTACCAGCAGAAGTCCGCCTCCTTCAATGCCCTCGATAGCGGAGTTTGGGTCCTGCAATCCAATTAACCAGTGTTCTTTACCTTCCGGCGGCAAACCGAAGCATCTAACATCGCCGCCTATGTCGACCATTGCCCCGATTGCTCCGCATCGCTGAGCTGCCTCGATTGCCTTGTCTATGGCATAACCTTTGGCTATACCGCCCAGGTCCAGGAGCATACCGTTTTCGGAGAATTGCACTGTATTGTTCTCACTGTCGAGTTTCAGCTTTTCAAAACCTACCTTTGACCTGGCCAGGGCGATTTGCTGCTCGCTGGGCGCGATTTTGCTTTCTTTCGCTTTACGGAACAGAGCGACGAGCGGCCCGATGGTAATATCAAAAGCGCCGCCGGTCATTTCACTGAATTCGACACTTCTTTGCAGGACTTTGTGCGTCGATTCACTGACCCGGACTGCCATTTTGGCTCCATCCCGATTGACCCGGCTGATTTCCGAATCGCTTTTGTAATCGCTCATCAGTTCGTCAACCCTGCGAATTTCCTCCAGAGCGGCCCGGACACATTTCTTTGCAGTGCCTGTATCTTCCGCTATGGCGACTACATGGACGAAAGTACCCATAATCATTTGATAGCCGCTGTCGGCATCGGCCCGGCCCCTGCCGGAACAAGAAAAAAACGACACCGCAATCAGGGAAAGACAAACGAGTATGACCATGGTACGACTGATTATCCTGTTCATAAATAACCTTTCTGCAAACAAGGATTGATAATGGATAATCGTGTGAGAATCAATAGAAATTAATCGCTAATCAGTCTATAATGCCCTTATGTGTAAAAAGAAAGTGGTAATATTAACTGAGCAGGTTGACCGGGAGTTTCTCCCGTTCGTTCGCAAGCCCGGCAGGTATATTGGCGGCGAAATAAACCAGATAAAGAAGGACCTGCCGAAATGCGAACTGACAATCGCGTTGTGCTTTCCCGATATTTACGAAGTGGGAATGTCTCATACGGGCCTGTCGATTATTTACGATTGCCTGAACAAAATCGACGGAGTTGCCGCCGAGCGGGTCTTCGCGCCCTGGCTCGATGCTGAAAAGGTGCTTCGAGAGAAAAAGATTCCCTTGTACAGCCTGGAGTCCAAAGCATCGTTAAAGAGTTTCGATATTGTCGGCTTCAGCCTGACCAACGAGTTGTGCTATACCAATGTGCTCAATATGCTCGACCTTGGGGGCATCAAAATCCGCAGCCGG
>DATKWV010000083.1:0-19970 GCA_035529405.1 Sedimentisphaerales bacterium
GCCACGAACATAAACATAATGAATTCGCAAATTGAGTTGTATGCGGCCAATAACAACGGCTCATATCCGCCGACGCTGAAAACCATCACAAAAGACCCCGATTATTTCCCTGATGGCCCGCTTGAATGCCCTTTCGGCGGAAAGTACGAACTGGGTGCCAGCCACAAGGTTTGGTGCGACCACAAACCCACATCGAAACCCTGAAATGAAAACCACATTACACCAGCGGCGGCACCTACTCCCAAGGCGCTTACTATACAGCCAAAGGCACAAAGCCGGTTTTACCTTTGTTGAGCTTGCGCTTGTTGTTATCTTTATCAGTATCTTCGCTGCCATATCCATCCCCAGACTTCATTACGGCGCCATTGCAAAACAAAAAGCCGACTGCACCGCCAGAAAAATAGTTACCGACCTTCGCCGCACACGCACACTGGCAGTTTCCCACGCCGCCGACAACACTGATGGTTATGCCTTGAATATGTCCGGTCCAGCCCCGTATTTCGCATACGAAATAATCGACCTTGACAGCGGCACCACAATCGACTCGCATATAATTGATTCTGATGTCACCTGCACCGGCGGTTCATGCTTCGAATTCGGCCCGCTCGGAAACCTGCTGGCCGGAAGCGATACTTCCCTTGTTGTTTCCGGTGCACAGCAGACTTTTACCGTCACCGTCATTTCGGCAACAGGTATGGTGGAATGTACAGAAAACTGACCGTAATTATAAATCGGCCGCGCAGTGTTGCGGCGGCCTTTACGCTGCCCGAGGTCATCGCGGCCGCGGCACTGCTGATTATTGCCGTGGTCCCGATTCTCAAAGGCCTCACTGTTGCCCATTTGAACACAAAACTTATCGAACGCAAGACACTTAGTCTGGCACTGGCCCAGGCTGAACTCGACGAAATAAAAGCCAAAATGGTTTACTATTATGACCAGTCATTCGACGCCGGCGACGTGGTCCTCTACGGTGCTTACCTGTGCGATGTCATCGACAAACCCGGGGGCACCGACCTGAGAGAAATAGAAGTCTCTGTCGGCTACGACCTTAACGGCAATAATAGACTTGCTGCGGACGAAATTCTCATTACGCTGACGACCCTTGTGGCAAAAAGATGGTAAGCTTATGGGACTAACTGCAAACATTCAACTTTTTCTCGTCCAAATATTATGTTTGCCCGATAAAAACTTACCTGCAGGTATAAACAAAACCGCTGATTGAAGTTTTTGGCCGCTGCTGCCGGCTCTGTAAATTAACACAACAACCGCAGTGGTTATGCCGAAATAAACCGGGAACTGCTGCAGTTGCAGACAAAATCCGGCACAGGGGCAGTGCAGAATGACAGTACCGAAGAAAAAAGGGAAATTCAGGATTAAAATCTCAATCCTGCATAAGATAATATCCTATGCGGTCTCGCTGGTGTTTGCCACCGTAGGCATAAGCACATATATAGCCGTCAGCACGGAACGCGAAGTCCTCTCCAACAAGCTCATGCACCAGGGAAAACGCATTGCCAAAGATATCGCCTTCAGTACCCGCAAGGCCCTTTTATCCTCCGACTGGTCGCTGGTGGAAAAAATGCTCGCTGATTTCACCGGCTCCGACCACAGCGAAGTAATTTACATCTGGCTGGTTAATCCCGAAGGAAAAATTCACATCGCAAACGACATCTCCCTTTGCGGAAACAGCGTTGATAAGGGCCTGCTGGACCGGCAGGATAACACATCCAAACGCTTCTTCCCGGAACGAAAAGAATACGGAATGTTACTGGTCAACGGCACCGTTATAGAAAATCGAAACTGGTATGTCCTCGTAGCTCTCAGCAGTCACTCGATTAATGCAACCACAAAACGTCTTATCTTTCATAATCTCGTATCAGGGACCTTTGCGGTTTTGCTCGGAACCGTAGTTTCCCTTTTGCTGGCAAAGTCGATTTGCAAACCCATAATCGGCCTTAAACAGGCAGCGGCAACAATATCCGACGGCAACCTTGACCATCGCGTTGTCGCTGAGTCAAACGATGAAGTAGGAGACCTGGCGAATACCTTTAATGATATGGCCCTAAAACTTAAAAAGTCCCGTGCGGGACTGGAGGAAAAAGTCGAGGAACTGGCCACGGAAAAGGAACTTCTCGCCATTACCCTCGGTGGTATGAGCGAGGGGCTTATCGCCGTTGACACAAAAAAACACATAATCCTGTTTAACACCACCGCTGAAAAGCTCTCCGGCTGGAAATTTGCCGAAGTTCATGGAAGACTCATCGACGATATCTTCAGAATCGTCAACGAACAGACAAATGAACCGCTCGAAAGCCCCATTAACAGAGCTCTTCAAACCGGAATCGCCGAATTCGGCACACCCGACGACGCTCTGGTATCAAAAGACGCCCGCCTTCGTGCAGTTGCGATTTGTTCTTCGCCTATACGCAAAAAAGACGGTGCCATTGTCGGCGTTGTGACGGTGGTTCGCGACGTATCTCGTGAACGCGAGATTGACCACATGAAAGAGGATTTCACCTCCTCGGTCTCCCACGAATTAAGGACGCCGCTGACTTCAATCAAGGCTTACACCGAAACAATTCTGCGCGACCCCAATATGCCCGAAGAAACAAGACTGCAGTTCCTGGCCGTTGTTGACGAAGAGTCCGACCGACTGGCGACTTTGATTGAAGATTTGCTGGAGGTATCAAGAATTCAGTCAGGAAAGGCTAAATTCAAACAGGAACCCGTGGATGTCACTGCCATAGTTGAGAAGGTCGTCACGGCTTTACAGCCTTTGGCCGAGAAAAACAATATCCGGTTGCAAAAAACCGTTGCTGAAAACCTCCCCGAATTACAGGCCGACGCCGGCAAAATTGAATCGGTCGTTACGAACCTGCTGAATAACGCCATAAAATTCACTCCACAGGCCGGCCAGGTTTCCATTGACGTTGAGAACACGGAAAACGAAATGGTCGTGCGCGTCAGCGATACCGGAATGGGCATACCCAAAGAATCACTTCCGAAGATATTTGACCGCTTCTACCGCGTCAACCGGCCCGGCAAGCAGATTCAGGGCACCGGCCTGGGCCTTTCCATCGTCAGTAAAATTGTCACCATGCACAACGGCAGAATTGACGTCGAAAGTGATGTTGACAAGGGAACGACGTTTACGGTCTTTTTGCCGCTGAAAGCCGCAGCCGCCCAGCAACATACCACAACCAAGGTCTGCGCAAAATAAAAAAACCGCCGCCGGTTTAAGCCGCAAGCCCGCAATTATCACACTCCACCGCAATCGATGATAAATGCTCGGTGACCCTGCCTGTTACCCACACAGGCCCCGCAGCCGAACAAACACCTTGATATTTTTCCATCCGGTCAGGGAAAAAAGTTACCTCCGCAAGACCGGAGGAATCCTCCAGTGTTACAAAACCCATCTGCCTTCCGTCATTTGTTCTTGCCTGCCTGGCCGTGGCTATAAAGCCGGCAACCGTTACCTCCCTGTCAACGTACCTATTAAGCTCCCTGGCCAACAGATGCCTTTTGTGCAGCAACAGTTCCGGATGAAGACTAAATGCGATACCCGTAACCTCAATTTCCGCCCGCAGTTTCCTTATTCTGTCATAATCCGGCAGCCGCCTTGCGGATAAGCTGCTGTATAAGTCGAAAAGTAAAAGCTGATTCGGCGCCACCGGCCCAAAGTCCAAACGCATAAGCGTCGCAGGACGGCTTAGTCCGAAACCATCAAAAGCCCCGACATGAACAAGATTGTGCAATTCAGGCCGGCTGAGCCTGGCCCTGCTGCGAAAATCATCTATATCAGTAAAAGGCCTCGTGTGGCGCTGTTCAATGATGGCTGCGATTGTCTTACGGCGCATACCCTTTATAATGTTAAATCCTGCACGAATACCCTTTTCCTCGATAGACCATTCCTGTCGGCTTTTGTTTACATCGGGCGGCAATACCCTTATGCCGCGTCTGATTGCCTCCCATACATACACCCTCAACGGATACATGCCCTGATGGTTGTTGAACAGCGAGGTATAGAACTGCTGCGGATAATGCGCCTTCAAAAAGGCCGTTTGCCAGGCGATGTTGGCATAGACAGCCGCATGCGCCTTGCAATAACTATAAGCTGCAAACTTTAGAATCTGTTCCCAGACTGCCTCTGCTGTCTGCCGCTCGATTCCTGCTTTGTCGGCCCTGCCGTAAACAAAATCCTCGTACTGCTTCTGCAGTCTTGAAGCTGAAACATTTTTCGAAACCTCCGACCTGAAGTTGTCCGCCTCGGCGACGCTGTAGCCCGCAAGCTCTACAGCTATCCGCATCACGTCTTCCTGGTAAAGCATTACTCCATAAGTATCGCCTGTTATGTCTCTGAGTTTCGGGTGCAGGTATTCAAAGGGTCTTCTATTTACACACCGCTCTATAAATTCCGCCTTCATCCCCCCCGAGGCCGGGCCCGGCCTTATTAACGATAGCGCTATTGCCGTATCCTTTTTATTTCCTGCCTTAAGGGCCCTCAGAAGCTGTCTCATCCCCGGCGATTCACACTGAAACACACCCAGACTATCGCCCCTGCTTAACAAATCCGCCGTTTTTTCGTCTGCGGCGTCTATGGTATCTATGTTAATTATTTCAGCCTGTTTATTAACCATCTTCACCGCCTCATCGACCGTTGAAAGTGCCCTGTTGCCCAAAAGGTCTATCTTAATCAGCCCCACAGCCTCGGCTGCGTCTTTATCATACTGTGTTACAACTATACCTTTGTGCGCCATCTCAAGCGGCGCAACATCGCTTACCGGTACAGGCGTGATAACCAGACCCCCGCAATGTACGCCTAAATGTCGAGGTAAATCTGTAAGCCTTTCAGCAAACCGAGCTATCTTCGAAGCAGTGACCGTGCTGTTTTGCTCCAGGAGCTGCTCTATTTGTACCGGCGCCAGGCCGAACGCCCTGGCTGTGTCACGGAACGCGCTTCTATACCGGTACCTGTTGATGTTTGAAACCATCGCCACATTATCAAAGCCCCAGTTCTCATAGCAGAACCTTATTACCTCATCACGCCTTCTCCAGCACAAATCTATATCGATGTCCGGGCAATCCTTCCTGCCCGGGTTCATAAAACGCTCGAAATAAAGCCTGTTTTCTATCGGACAAACCCGCGTAAATCCGAGCACATATGACACAAGCGAACCCGCCGCCGAACCCCTGACCTCGACGGCTATACCTTCGCGCTTGGCAAAGTTGATGATGTCCCTGACCACAAGAAAATAATCACTGAATTTATTTTTGCGTATAACCGCCAGTTCGTATTCCAGCCGCTCTACCGCTTCGGCGCTTACAGGCCTGTATTTTTCGGCAAGACCAATGTGGCCGAGCCTGGCCAGTTCCCTGTCGGCACTTTTACCTTTGCCGAGTTTGACCCTGGGCAAAAGGTATTTCCCATTCAACACGTTGAGCTTACAACGGTGCGTTATTTTCTCAGCGTTAAGTACCGCTTCGGAACCTGCACCGAACCCGTCTCTGAACCGACTTTCAGGTACCATCCTGTTGAAACCACAATCATCATCCAGCACCTCTACAGACCCGCTGAGGCTTCTTATTTTCGACAGCAGCCTGCCGGTAATTACATCCTCATCGTCCAGTATGTTGAAATTTGTATATGACACCGGCTGTACCTCATATCGCTTTGCGCGCTCGACCTCGGCCGCGTCCTTACAACCCGCAAAAAGATGTCCCTTATCCACGACACTTTTCAACTGTTTGAATAATGCCGGCCGGTTACAAATACAGATTATCCCCTTGCCGTTCCTTTGGAGTTGCTCTGTGACGTCAAAGTGCGCATCCAGATTTCCGGCCGTAATTATCCTGCAAAGATTCTTATAGCCGTTACTGTCTTCTGCCAGCAATGTCAGGTTTTTTGTTTTGGTTAGAATCTCGGCGCCGATGATTGGTCTTATACCAAGCCGGCCAGCCGTTCTGCAAAAATCAACCACCCCGTGCATCGAATTGACATCCGCCAAAGCAACCGTATCGTAGCCGTATTCTTTGGCCTTTGTAAGCAGCCGCTGTACGGAAACAGGCCCTCTTAAAAAGCTGTAATAGCTCCTGCATGTCAAGGCGGGGATATGCATACGAATACGCCCCAAAAAAATACGAACAAAACTCACGCATTTGAGGCAATCCCTGCCAGGTCCGGATACGCCCTCAACAAACCTTCAGGAACAGCTTGTTTTTCCCCGCTGAACATGGCCTTTAACTCAATTGCATTGGCAAGCTCGGCGCCTCGATAATGGTTATTGGCGATGACCGTAAGCGACTCGAACGCTTTGGCTAAGGCGTCGAGCCTGTTTTTTATCTGCGCCAGTTCTCCGGCGTTGTAATAATAATCGTAGGTCTGGTCTCTGCCTGCCTTGCTGAACCACTTTTCTCTGTTTCTGCCGTGCATCCTGAAATAGCCGTTTCTGCCTACGGTACACTGCTGCATATCAAATGATGCCGGGCCCGTCGGGTAATCCAGATTGCACACGGTAACACCAAGCTGCTCGAGAAATTTCAATGCGTCCTGTCTTTCCCACGATTTGTGCCTGACTTCCACAACAAGACCGAAGGCGTCCGAGAAATTCCTTACTATGTCCGACAAATATCGGCGGTTATCTTCGCTGTCAGCAAAGTCATATCTGAACTGAGCCAGCAGATGTTTTAGTTTGCCTGCCTCAAGAAACGGCTCAAAACCCTTGTGAAACTGCCTTACCATAACAGGGTCTATTTTGCCTTCGTGGGTGATGTCTTTATGCAGTTTGGCGGTAAAGAAAAACCGCGGCCGTTTGCAGGTCCTGTCCAGCCACGACCTTGTGGTCTTCTCGAACGGCGGCCGGTAAAAGGTGCTGTTAATCTCCAGACAGTCCACAAAGCCGCTTACATACTCAAGCTGGTCCATCTTTGTACTGGTGTACACAATCCCCTGCCAGTCCGGATATGACCAGCCTGCAATACCTATGTTGACCGTTTTGGCCATTTCCGCCCCTTTCTCAGAATAACCTGTAACAGCCGATGACCCTGCCGATTATACGTACATCTTCGCTGTTGCGTTTTACATACCTGGTTTTGTAGCCGCGGGCCTTATTTGCCGGCACCAGTGCGATTTTATCGCCGCGCATATATATCCTCTTGACAGTAGCTTCCCCATCCAGCAGTACAACACCTGTTTGCCCGTTTAAAACTGCCGATGTCGGTTTGACCACTACAAAATCACCGTCCATAATCCCTTCATCGACCATACTGTCGCCCACAACCCTGACAATGAACTTATCCTCAGCCGCACCGAACATCTCATCGAGTTTTACATACGCCTCGATATTCTCCTCAGCCAGTATAGGTTCCCCCGCCGCCGCCCTGCCCACCACCGGGATACCCTGGTCTTGCCGGATTTGCTGCTGATACGCCTTTGAGAGGCGCAGTCGCCGATGCCCTGTTGAATCCTGCAGATAGCCCTTTTTCTTCAAATAACCTATGAACTGATAAACGGCATTTTGCGCAAGACCGAAATGTTCGGCAATTTCCCGCTGGCTGGGTGAGTCGCCGCTGCTTAGCCGCTTTTGAATAAAATCGAGCACCTGCTGCTGTCTTTTGGTCAAAGCCTGCATAAAAAACCGCCTTCAATAAAACTTTTTATATTACTCACAGCAACCGATTAACACCCGAAAATCGCCCTAACTGTTTATCTGGCAGTACGTACTAACAAAAAACGCATTAAAATCACTCATCCGCCGAAGGCGGATTCCTCATTTTTGCTTTTTGCATTTTGATCTTTACATTGTCAAACTGACCTGCGGTTAGTTTGACTATATTATATGGTCAAACAACCATACAACAAGCAATTTCTTAAAATTTTTTTCATTTTCCACCGAAACCGAATTTGCTTGATTATTTCGCCCCTCACGGGGTATAGTTGTGCTTTTGGGATTCCATAACAGGCCCCTATGACCAAAAGAGCAAGCGGCTTATTACTGCCGATAACTTCTTTACCCTCGAAATACGGCATTGGTGACCTCGGGCCACAGGCCTACCGGTTTGCCGACATCCTCCACAAGGCCAGGCAGCACTATTGGCAGCTTCTGCCCTTGAACTGTCCAGCCATCGAAATCCCGCATTCGCCCTACTACCCGATGTCAGCCTTTGCCCTGGATGCGCTGCTTATAAGTCCCGATTTGCTTTACGAAGAGGGTCTTTTAAGCAAAAAAGATGTCCGGCAAAAGCCAAAAATACCGCAGGGTCGTGTCGATTATCACACGGTGGTCCCGTATAAGAACAACCTGCTATACACCGCCTACGAGAACTTCAAACGCAGCAATGCGAAAGAACCTTACCGGCGCTTCTGTGTACAGAATAAAAGCTGGCTGAACGACTATGCGCTTTATGCTGCGCTGCGTGAGCATTTCAAGGGCCGTTTATGGTGTGATTGGCCCTGTGAATACCGCGACAGACAAAAAACCGCCCTAAGGTCGGCTGAAGATATGTTTCGGGACGCGATTGCCTACCGCAAGTTCCTGCAGTATCAGTTTTTTGAGCAATACCTGGCCCTTAAAGAATACTGCAGCAGACAAAACATCAGAATAATAGGTGATATTCCGCTTTATCTTGCCTACGACAGCTCGGACGTCTGGGCCAATCCGGAATTCTTCAAATTGAACGCCGCGAAGAAACCGCGTTTTGTATCAGGTGTGCCGCCGGACTACTTCAGCCAAACGGGTCAATTATGGGGCAATCCCGTTTACAACTGGCCGGCGCTGGCCAAAAGCGGTTATTCCTGGTGGATTCAACGCCTCAGGCACAATCTGACCTTGTTTGACCTGGTCCGAATTGACCATTTCAGGGGCCTGGTCGCCTTCTGGCAGGTCCCGGCCGAGCACGAAACCGCCGAGCACGGTAAATGGGTAAGGGGACCCAGTCGGGACTTTTTTACAAAAATTACGAAACTTTTTTCACCGCAGGCCTTTATAGTTGAGGATTTGGGATATATTACCCCTGCTGTCAGGGCCGTTGTCAATAAGTTCAAACTATCGGGTATGAAGGTGCTGCAGTTCGGTTTTGACGGCGACTTGTCCCGCAACTGTCACTGCCCCGACAACTATACGGCAGATTCCGTGGTCTATACCGGCACTCACGACAACAACACAGCAAGGGGCTGGTTTCAGAAAGAGGCAACACCCGAGCAAAAGAAGGCGTTTTTTACGTATATTGGTCACAGGGTTGCGGCAAGGGACATACACTGGGAATTTGTCCGCCTTGTCTTGTCGTCAGCCGGTAACCTGGCCGTTATACCCGTGCAGGATATAATCGGCCTGGGCCAGCAGGCACGCATAAACCACCCTGCCACCACAAAGGGCAACTGGACCTGGCGATTGAAGGACCGTCAAATTACAAAACCGGTAATCAACAAACTCGCCAGCCTCACAAAAACCACCGGCCGGGAATAAGTCCATCAGACAGCTTTTGCGTAACAGCCGAGAAATAGGAATCTCCTGGCGGTAATTCAGCAATTTCAGGAATTTTTCCGGATTTTACTTGAACCTGTATCGCAAACTTGCGATAATATCACATAGACGTAAGGATGCCGAAAACAAAGATAACAATATATCAAAAATCCTACGCAACTGTGCCGCTTTGTGATTGGCTGGACAGCCTGTCAAAAAGGGGAAAGGTTAAATGTATTGAGAAAATCGAAAGGTTACAGGCTCTTGGCCACGAACTGAGAAGGCCGGACTGTGATTATCTGACAGAAGGGATTTATGAACTCAGTGCAACAGCAGGAAACGCCAATTACAGAATACTTTACGCATTCACAGGCAAAGACGTTGTTCTGCTGTCTCATGGTCTTACAAAGAAGAAAAAAGTGCCCAAAAGGGAAATTGAAAGAGCGGCCAAGAACCTTGCCGAATACAGACGAAATCCACAGAATCATACTTTTGAAGGGGAAATAAGATAATGGCCAGGAAAAGCAAAAAAACAACTGATGCAGTTAAAATACTGCATAACCGCTATATAAAGGGTGACTCAGAAGCGGAAAAGATGCTTCAGCAGGCCCGTGAACAAAGCAAGATAGCAGCTGAAATATATGAACTTCGCCGGCAGGCAAACTTGAGCCAGAAACAGCTTGCCGAACTTGTACGAACGACTCAATCGGTTATAAGCCGGCTTGAGGACGCCGATTATACCGGCCACAGTCTTGAAATGCTCCGCCGGATAGCCGCCGCCCTGCACTGCAGGCTGCAGCTTCGGATAGTGCCCCAAAAAAAGCGCGCCTACGCTTGACAGCGTTGTTTATTTCAAGGATGTTAATTATGCCCGCTTGTCGACAAGAAACGGGGTCTGACCCCTTTAATTATCCCGCCAACGAAAGCCGGGCAAGAAGGCCCCGAAATCGCCCGCAACAATTGACACAGGTAGTTGTTTTTGATATAATAGCTGGCAATGGTTATGAATCAGTGGGAGGTCATGAATATAGATAGATGTAGAGAATGGCTGGTAGTATGTCTGGCAATATTGACTGTATTCAATTCAGCGACGAATGGAAGAGACTTAACCAGCAAAAGAGATCCCGCCCGGCGAGCTTTGGCCCAACTTGAAACGCTTAAGATGGATGAAAACGGAATGATGCAGGTATATTACGATTATCTGGAAGACGGTAGGCTCAAGGGGGGCAAGTCTATTATGCCGGTGCCAGAGCTTGAACTGGCGACGCTTGCAGCAATGCCTCCATATAACGCATACACTTTGATTGATAATGGACCCTCTGAGAACCGAATTGACTTGGTCTTCGTAGGGGATGGCTATACAGCGGACGAAATGGACACTTATCTGGATCATGTGCAAAATGTAATTACCGACTTTTTCAATGACCAACCGCTGGATGCCTACGTGAATTATTTCAATGTCCATGTCGTGGAAGTTGTCAGCAATGAATCTGGTGTGGATGAACCGGACAATGGGATCTACCGCGATACAGCGCTGGATATGACTTTCAATTGCAACAATATCCCGCGATTATTGTGCGTGGATTATGGCAAAGCGTGGACGGCTGCGGAAAATGCCCGTGATGTTGACGTGGTTCTGGCGCTGGCAAATAGCACACGTTATGGAGGGGCAGGGTACTCAAAGCTGAGCACCCTGGCAGGCGGAAACGATGCCGCCGTTGAACTGGCACTGCATGAATATGGCCATTCATTTGCTGGCTTGGCGGACGAATACCACTACGAAGATGGGTCCACCTATACCGGACCTGAACCGACTCCGCCTAATGTCAGTATTTATGATGCTGATGCTCAATTGGCTCAGCAACGGAAATGGTATCGCTGGCTCGATCTTGCAGAAGTGGGCACCTTCGAGGGGGCAATGTATAAGCAATATGCAATCTATCGGCCAACCCAGGACTCAAAAATGAAGGCGTTGGGTTATCCTTTCGGCCCTGTAAATGTTGAACAATTTGTATTTGGCATCTACGATGATTTATCACCCATCGACGCAGTATCGCCGGTATCAAATGATGTGTTCTGGAGCACAATTGTCTTCTCGGTGACGGTCCAGAGGCCTCTAACCCATACAGTAAGTATAGAATGGCAAATTGACGGAGTACCAATATACGGCGCAAATGAAGCCAATTTTTGTCCTGATAGCTATCTGGCTACCAATACTGTCCAAATACTAACAGCCCGAGTGGTAGATGCGGTGTTATTAGTGCGGGATGAGAACAAAAGAGAAAACCTGCTCACAGACCAGCAGAATTGGCTTGTCTGGAAGGCCAGTGCAGATTTTACTGGTGATGGGTTCGTTAATATGGCGGACTTGTCCGAGATGATTTTGAGGTGGTTGTTAAACGAACCCGATTATGATATTGCACCTGGCGGCGGGGATGGCATAGTGAACTTTCAAGACTTCGCAATCTTAGCGAAAGACTGGTTAAGTGTTGCTCCTTGAATTCGTCAGAGTTGAAGAGTAAATTACAGGGCCGTGAGCATATATCGTTTGCGCTTTTTTTTTATGCTCTTTTCACGTTGAATCACTTCGGATTCTCTCCGGAATTTCCATTTCGGACAGAGCCTGCCCTGAGCGAAGTCGAACGGGATAACAGGATATTACATGATTTTATAGAATATCAAGTCAATCTTGTTAATCCCGTCAAAAAAGTCCCGCCGAAGGCGGTCTAATATATAAAATCGGTCAGTTTAAGTTACTTAAACAGTCCTTCTCGTATCGAAATCCCTGTTCCATCCATGTTTTTGTGTAAATTTTCAACAAAGCGGCTGCCTCGGCAGGGTCAGGACAACAATTCGAAGATTGCAAAGTAAGTCGTGACTAATGAAAAAGCCAAAACAAGCCAAAGGCCGATATTCATTTTCCTGCCGGCTGCATGCTCGCCCATGAGTTCTTTGCGATTAATCAGTATAAGAATCGGGACAACCGCCGCAGGCAGTATGCAGGCCTGGAAGGCCTGGGAGAATATCATCAATGCCGGCGGACGGCTCTCCATAAACTGCATCCCGAAACAAAACAGAATACCGACAAAACAAAGCACCCGAAAAAGACCCGAGTGCAGGTTGCGGGGCCTGCCTGTATAATCACAAATAAGCCAGGGTGCTATAAGGATAATGGGAAAGACTGTGGACAAGCCGGCGCCGGTAATGCCCAGTATGAGGATAAAGGCTGCGATTTTGCCGCCTATCGGCTCGAATAAATGAATCATTTCGACCGTATCGACAAGTTTCAGGCCCATCACGTGCAAAGTGCCGGCCGATACGGCCATAATTACCGCGCTTAAGAATAACATCATCGCAGCCGAGACAAAGGCGTCTCTTTTCTCACCCTTGAGGTCTTTTACCGTCCAGCCTTTCTCAGCGACAACGGTGCTTCGCATAATAAAAACCGCCGCTGAGCAGGTTGTTCCCGCCATTGCAGCCACCAGGCCGAAAGCGCCTGCCTGATTGGGTATGCGGGGCACAAGTCCTGACGCAACCGCTGAGAGGTTCGGCTTTACCATAAAGAAAACCACCACAAAACAAAGCCCCATTAAGATAACAAAAAATGTCAGCACCTTTTCGAAGGCAGGGTATCTTCCGTACCACAGCAGCAGGTAAAGGCCGATGACAAGAACGAAGGTAATCCAGAAGGTGCTGAAGCCTTCGCTGCCGAAGAGCAGCCGAGAACCTTCCTTGAGCAAATCCGCCACTATACCCATCACACCCATCAGTGAGAGAAGCTCGCCCATAATCAGGGCAACTAAAATATATATTGCGAGTATTTTTCCCATTCGGAAATTGTTTTTGATATTGAACAGGGCCGTTTTGCCCGTAACAAGTGTAATCCGGCCGTAGGCGACCATAAGAACGTAGGTAAACACGCAGCTTAGGACCAGGGCCCAGAACAAGGCCATACCGTGCTCGGCCCCCGCCTTGGCCATAGTGGTGACGCTGCCGGTGCCGATGTTGTACCCTATCAAAAACAATCCCGGGCCAACGGCCGCCAGCGCCAATGCTATTTTTTTTACTAATTTGCTGTGCATAAACCGGCTCCTTTAAACAAGCATCCTGATATTTCGCGGCATTATAAGCAATGAGCAGGTTTTTTGGTATAGAAATTGGCTTTGGTGCGGCTACGCCGGGACAAATTGGGTTTGTTTTCGGGGCGTATGCAAGTTGTACGTTTTCATAATCCTTTGTTAATACTTTATTTACGTTCGTTTGCGTATGCAGTAAATTGGGTTTGTTTTGCATAATTAGTCGTCGCTGGTCGCTGGTCTCTGGTCGCTGGTTGCTGGTCGGTCGTATTGCGGGGGAGCTAAAAGCGCAAATGCCGGCAGGCATCCTGCGGAGCGAGAAAGGTAAAACCATAGCGTAAAATTCAAAAGTCATTGGTTAAATCGTAAATGGTTAAATGGTAACTGGTTAAATGGTTATTCCCCTAAGGGGTTTCTGCTTGGCTCCAAGACTATTTATTACTATACACCTTTGACGAATGATGATTTTTGGCGTGTATCTGCTGATACGAAGACGTGCGGTTCTCCGCTATGTCCGGCGCCCCCCAAGCGAAGGGGCAAGCTGGCGGCCCCTGAGGGACAGCCAAATATGTGGGTATTATAACATATTTTCAAACAAAAGTCAAGCGAAAAAAATTAGCTCGATGCTGGATTCTGGATGCTGGATTCTTGATGCTGGATTCTCGATGCTCGCATTCTGTCCTCCGACAGGCTCAGGATAAGTTTTTAGTGCGAGATACGCTTCACGAGAGGAGTTTACACTGAGTTTACCGAAGTGAACGACGAAATATGTCCACCTAGGGCACACGCACCTATGGCACAGGCGGACAGCTTTAATTCTTCAAAAATTGCTTCGAGAAAGAAAATTCTTAATTGTTCAAGGTAATTTTGGTAGTATTATTGATATTGAAAGGTCTGGATTATGGTTTCAAAGCGTTTAAATGGGAAATGTCAGTTTAATATCGTGGAAAATACAAGGTTTTCTTTTATAGTATTGTGAGGTGAGCAATGAAAGATAAAGGTAAAATTTCCAGAAGAGCTTTTGTTAAAGGTGCGACGGCTTCACTTGCGGTCACAACAACGGCTTTCGGTAATTCGGATAAAAAAAACAAGCCTCTTAAACAAATCTCAAAAAAGAAAAATCAAATAAAGAAAAAGGTTCTAACTGCAGTAGATAATTTACGTGACGACCTTATTCAACTGGTCTGTGAAACGGTAAAGATCCCCAGTGTAACTCCTGGATATCCTGGTCCTAAATACGACTCGGCCGATGGCGGTGAAACGAAAGTAGCAAAATACCTTAAACCGGTTTTGGAAGAAATAGGTCTCAAGACAGATATGTGGGAACAGGAAAAAGGTCGTGCCAACATAGTTGGCACCTTAAAAGGCTCAGGCAACGGCAAATCTTTGATTTTTAACGGCCACATTGATGTAGTGCCGTCAGGTTCGCCAGAGATGTGGACCGCTGCCAAACCCTGGAGTGGAAAAATTGCCGATGGAAAAATTTGGGGGCGAGGCTCCTGCGATATGAAAGGCGGCAATGCTGCCGCGATTATAGCATTAAAAGCTGTCCTAAATGCCGGATACAGACCCCAGGGCGATGTAATACTCGAATATGTCGTCGGAGAAGAACTGATGCATACTGCCGCCGGCATCGGTGCTGTTATCGAACGCGGCTACAGGGCAGATGCGGCAATCGTCGCAGAGCCTTCCGCACCGCCTTACCGATTGGCAATTGCTCCCACGTCAACCGGAATGCTCCTTATGCGTGTCACTGTTAAGGGCAAAGCAGTGCACTCCTCGATGAGATCTGAATTGGTTCGCGCAGGAGGCGCAGGCGCAAAGGTAGGTGTCAACTCAATTGATAAAGTTATGATTATTTACCAGGCCCTTAATCAGCTTGAAGACCAATGGGGACAGGCCAAAAGCCATCCTATGTACACTCGGCCGGGGCATTTCACTATCCATCCAGGAGTAATTACAGGAGGGCCAGTCGGCGCTTTTCTAATATCGGACGAAAGTAAAATTGAATATTACATCAGTCACGCTCCACAGGATACACCGGAACAAGTGAAAGAAGAAGTTGAGGCACAGATCGACATGTTTGCTAAAACAGATTCCTGGCTGCGTGAGAATCCCCCAAAAGTTGAGTGGCTTGTGTGGTGGCCGCCTTATGATGTCTCTGCAGAGGCCCCTATTTGTAAAGCCGTTGCTGCTGCCTATGAAGCTGCTTTGGAGGAAGACGCCAAATATTATGGGTTTGCAGCCGTCGACGATGCTGCCTTCTTGAACCGGGCAGGTATTCCAGCTATTTCTATCGGTCCCGGCAGCTTAGCCGTTGCTCATGCCCCAAATGAATATGTTGAGATCGCTGAACTGGTCGATGCAGCAAAGATTTATGCTCTGTCAATTATTGAATGGTGCGGAGTTTAATCGAGCTTGTCGACTTACGTCTATTCATTGAAAGGAGTCCGAAATGATTTACACAGGTAATGCGATAGGAACGAAGAAGATGTATATTGGAGTTACAGTACCGATTACTCTCATGTGTTTTGTCTTGTGCTCATGTAATCGGCAGATTCCAGAACAGACAAAGCTGTCTTTCCAGAGCGTAACAGTGGCAAGTGATGCCAATCTATGGTGGGCCAGGGCATTGGGAGATATCAACAAGGATGGGACGCTGGATGTTGTATTGCAGAATGACAATGGCCATGGAGGTTGGTTGGGCTGGTACGAAGCAAAAAATGGCGGCCTGTCATGGCAGCGTCATATAATTGCAACGGAAGCTCCTGGCGGGGGCGGCTTCGCTGGTGGAGACATGGAGGTTGGAGATATTGACAATGACGGCGATCTGGATATTCTCGGATTTAAACATCCGGGAGGGTGGGAAAAAGAGGGGGCGCCTACTGACATTTTCTGGTACGAGAATCCGGATTGGAAGCATCATCTAATAGGGCAGGCGCCAGCCTTCATTAAGGATATAAGCCTGGCGGACTTCAATGGAGATAACAGGTTGGATATTGTGGCTATAACAGATAAAGAGAGCAAATGTGTTATCTTCAGACAAAATAGGCCGGACAGTTGGACCAAAGTGCAGGATTTTAAGATCAGGAACCTCCACGAAGGTATGGATGTAGGTGACCTTGACGGTGATGGAGACATAGATATAGCAACTAACGGGTACTGGCTTGAGAATCCCAGTGGCAATCTCGAAAGCCAATGGATAATCCGCACAATCGATGATAAATGGCATAACCAGACCGGGGACTGGTCTAGAAATGCCACCAAGGTATTCTGCCGTGATATCACTGGTGACGGCAGGGCAGAGGTATTTATCTGTCATTCAGAACGAAAAGGATATCCGGTTTCCTGGTATGAGACGAACGACCCTGAAAGTGGTCCATGGACAGAACATGTGATTATTAACGAGATGACTGCAACTCATACATTGCAGATATTTGATATGGACCTTGACGGGGACTACGACGTTTTAGCGGGGGTTAACAAGAACAGGGCCAAGGTATTGGGAGTAACAAAATGGCCTGTTGTTATTTATCTTAATCAGGGAGACAACCAAACCTGGGAACCATATTGCATTACCGAAGAGGGAATATATAACGGACAAATTGACGATCTGGAAGGTGATGGGGATTATGATATATTCAGATTGTCTACACATGATGCCAAAGAGTTTGAAGTGCTCATCAATAAGATGAAATATTGAACACATAAACTTTTGCATCCATGAGCAGTTTCTTGTCAAGCTGGAAGCTGGAGTCCCGGACGAGGCCAAATCCGCGGCCTTCGGCCTTGCAATGACCGGCTTTGAAAAATTGGTTCTCTGTGTTCTCCGTGAGTTACTTCGGCACTTCGGCGGGGGTAAATGCAGGCTTTGCTCAGGATGAATTTTCTCGGTCTTTTTCATAGCGTATCATTTTGCACATAACTATATTTGTAAAAGACTAATTGCGGCAGAGGGGTGAATCGTTATAATGACCTTTGTGAATATCGAGGATTTAAGGACTTTATTTGTGGAGGTTCTGATAATGAGACTTTTGAATCTTATTTTAGTGGCTACGGTGCTTTCAGCAGTTTCAGCTAATACCGCCGTCGCACAGAAACATATCGCCGCAGGTGACTATATCGAGCGGGGCGGTAACCGCCTTACCAGTGCGCTGTCGGAACCCGGCAGACAGTTGTCGGTTCAAAAAACACCTCCGAAAAGCAAACTGATTATATTAGACGCCCAAATGTCTGAAACCCACTGGCAGAACGCGCAGGTTATTCGTTCATTCGCAGACCCGGATGGGCGGGTGGAAAACACCACTGTCAGAGTCCTTTTCGACCGGGACAATATCTACCTGTTCTGGGATGTCGATGAGCAGCCGTCGGTAACGGCATCGGTAAAAGAAAACGATGCGGTTATAACCGGCGACGACTATGTCCAGATAAATCTCAAGCCTTCGGTCCCCGACAATATAAAACACGGTCGGGACTACTATTACTCGATTGCCGTAAATCCCAGCGGTGCCGCCTGGGACTCATATTTCGACCCGTATCAAAAAGGCTACTTCTTCTCATCGTGGGATTCGAGGGTCCAGGTTGCCACCCGCCAGGACGATAGCCGGTGGTTTGCCGAAATGATTATTCCCTTTGCGGGTCTGGATAATTATTCAGACCCGGGCTGGAAATGGAACCTCGATTTTGCTCACGCGGCAAAAACAGACCAGAACCAGCCTGCAGTAATTTATGCGCCCGAGGCCGGCATAACAGTCGAACAGGGAATAATGGTCAGACGCAGCGACCTTGTCGGGTATTATTGGCCGCGAACCGAGTTTATGCAGGAGGTCAAACCCGCAAAGTGTGACACCGGAGAAAAAACCGTCAGCATAATGACAATTGAGAAAACGCCGGCGGTAAACGGCAGGTGCGACCAGGATTTATGGGCCGGCATCGATGCGATACAAATTCACTATCAGGACAAAACAGGCAAGAAACTGTCCGCAGACACCGCTTCGGCAAAAATTGCCAATACCGGCCGGTACCTGTGTTTGAGCCTGCAGGCAGAGGGTGCGAAGGTACAGGAAAGTCCTCTCGGAGAGGCGCCGGCAAGCGACGGTATGGCCAAACAAACGGCAAATGTCAACGGCGTGTACATAGACACGTCCCTTTTTACCAATGAGTGCTTCTGGATACTGTTACAGCCTCGGCAGGCTGGTTCAGACAACGTACACAATCCTTACTATTTGATAACCGCCGACAACGCCGGCCGAATTGAGGGTATTTGTTATGACCGGTTCGGCGCACCTGACCGTAACTGGCAACCCGAAGCCACAGTCGATATTTACAATACCGCCGACGGCTGGGGTGCCGAAATCAGTATACCACTTGGCAGCCTTGACCTGCCGGCCGAATGCTCAAGTAACTGGGGATTCAACGTCTTCCGTAACCGCCTGCTTACCGGCCGGCCAAAACCCGATATGCAGCTGCAGGCATGGGCATACACCGCATTTGACTTTCTAAATCCAGAGACTATGGGGACACTGGCCGGTATTAAAATAAACACCGCTGATATTGCGGCAGACGCTGTCGGCCGCAAAATAATTAACATTCGCAAAAAAATAAACGAATACGCTGGCGACCAGTTATTAAAACGGCTTGACAACCTCGAACTAAACACAACCGCCGGCCTTTGCGGCGCTGAAAAAATATTGGAACAAATCGACAGCAAGCTCGGCCTTCTCGATGCAAAAAAATATTACCAAGGTACCAACCACCCGGCAAAAGGCGGCTACCCCTTATTTGACGTTCAGCTCATCGGCAAGGCCGGCTGGGCAGTCGGTGCAATGGGTACGGTACTGCGAACCGATAACGGCGGCAAAACATGGCAAAGCGTGGAAATTGATACCGATGCCGACCTTTATCGCGTGTTTTTTGTAGATAAAAAAACGGGCTGGGCCGCCGGCGGACGCATACGAATGTCCGAGGATAACGAACTGATGCGACACGACCAGCGAGGCGGCTGGGGATATATCTTTCACACGCGCGACGGCGGCAGGACATGGCAATGCCAGTATGGCGAAAGAGGCAGACACCTGTTCGGACTGTACTTTACCGACAAAAAAACAGGCTATGCCTGCGGAGAAAGAGGTATATTGCTGAAAACCGACGACGGCGGTGACAACTGGGAACTGCTGGCGACAACAGGGACAATCAAATGGCTGTACGGCATCGCATTCAGGGACAAACTTAACGGCTTTGCCGTAGGTCAATCCGAAACGGTCATCCGCACATCGGACGCCGGAAAAACGTGGAGCGCAGTGGTCGCCCCCGCTGACCGTAAGTTCTACGATTTTCGCACTTTTTACCGCGATGTTACTTTCAACGGCTCAACAGGCTGCATCGTCGGACAGAACGGCTGTGGCCTTGTCTCCAGCGACGCCGGCCGAACATGGTC
>DATKWV010000084.1:0-13942 GCA_035529405.1 Sedimentisphaerales bacterium
GATTATTGCTGCCGCTGGCTCTGGGAAAACCACATATTTGGTTGAGCAAGCAAAAAAGATAAAAGATGCGAATGTTCTAATTACCACTTATACGGAAGCCAACGAAACAGAAATTAGGAAAAAATTCAAGGGCTGTATTCCCAGAAATGTTACTATTCAAACATGGTTTTCTTTTTTATTACAACACGGGGTTAGGCCATATCAAAGTAAAATGAATGATAATTTACATGACAAAAAAATAGGCTTTTATCTTTCAAAAAAGAAATCAGGATTCCGTTTTAATAATAAAGGTCGACCTGGTTATTGGGGAGAAAATACTTTTGATAAGTATTATTTTACTGAAAGTTTAAAAATATATTCTGACAAAACATCCAAATTTATTTATGAATGCAATAAGAAAACAAATAATGAGATAATTACCAGAATAGCTAGGATATATCACCATATTTACATTGATGAAATCCAGGACCTGGCAGGATGGGAATTGGAAATATTGAAATTGTTATTTAATTCTGAATCTCAAATTTTGCTGGTTGGTGATCCAAGGCAGGTTGTGTATTTAACTCATCATTCTGGGAAACATCCAGGTTACAAAGATGGAAAAATAAAAGAATTTATTGAAAATGAATGTAATACAAAAAAGAAAATAATATGCTTTATAGATGAGACTACTCTTCAAAAGTCTCATAGAAATAATAAGTTGATTTGTGATTTTTCATCCGCGCTTTATCCAAATTATGCTGCAAGCGAACCGTGTGATTGTGAAGAATGCAGAAAAGAAACTCCTGAACATCAAGGAGTGTTTTTAGTAAAGCCTAATGAAATAGAAGAATATTGTAAAAAATATTCGCCAATTATTTTGAAAGAAAAATTAGCAGTTTATCCAGAGTGGAATTATGGAAAGTCTAAAGGTTTAAGCTTTGATAGAGTCCTTATTTATCCAACAGAAAAAATCAGGGAATATTTAATTAAAGGTGATATTACAGACATTCAGACTATAAAAGCAAAGTTCTATGTTGCTTTAACAAGGGCAAGATACAGTGTAGGAATTATTTATAATTATGATGAAAAAGCTAATTATATTGAAGGATTGGAAAAACATGAAGTAGAGAGTGAGTACGATAAGAATTAGTTAAAAAACACCTTAAGAAATACCTGTCTAACCATCCCTTCTAGGAAATTAAAGCTGCCCGCCTGTCCCTTCGGGACTAATTTTTTGAAGTATCCAGCATCGAGCATCCAGCATCCAGCACCCAGTATCGAGCATCAAGAATCGAGCATCCAGAAGGATTTCACTTGACTTTTGTTTGAAAATATGTTATAATACCCACATATTTGGCTGTCCCTTAGGGGCCGCCAGCTTGCCCCTTCGCTTGGGGGGCGCCGGATATAGCGGAGAACCGCACGTCTTCGTATCAGCAGATACACGCCAAAAATCATCATTCGTCAAAGGTGTATAGTAATAAATAGTCTTGGAGCAAACCAGAAACCCCTTAGGGGAATAACCATTTAACCATTAACCATTTAACAAATGACTTTTGAATTTTACGCTATGGTTTTACCTTTCTCGTTTTGCGCTTTTAGCTCCCCCGCAATACGACCGACCAGCAACCAGCGACGAGAGACCAGCGACCAGCGACGACTAATTATGCAAAACAAACCCAATTTACTGCATACTCAAATGAACGTAAACAAAGTATTAACAAAGGATTACGAAAATGTACACCTTGCGTACGCCCCGAAAACAAACCCAATTTATCACCCCCCTGCCTCTGGCCAACCTGCATCAAAGCGTATTTCCGATTATCCTTGTGTTTTTCAATTGGCTGCGTATAATCTCGTTCTCCGTATCGCCTAACGGCGGAAATTTCGATGGAGAGTATTTGAAATGGCGGATATGCTAAAGGCAAACGCGGTCATCGGCCAGTCAGGCGGGCCGACAGGCGTGATAAACTGCTCCCTGGTCGGTATCATCGAACAGGCCTGCAAATATACTCAAATACAGAACCTTTACGGTGCTGTGCACGCTGTTGTGGGTATGGCTAAAGAACAGTTTATCGACCTGAAAAAGTTATCCGCTGACCGACTGGAAAGAATCAACAATTCACCGGCCTCGGCGCTGGGCTCCAGCAGAGACAAGCCCGATGTCAACTACTGTCAGAAAATCCTCGATGTTTTCAAAAAGCGCGACATCAGATACTTTTTCTATATCGGCGGCAATGACTCGGCAAATACCGCTCATATTATCAATCAAATGGCTGCTGAAACCGGTTATGAACTGCGGGCATTCCACGTACCAAAGACGGTGGACAACGACCTTCTGGTCACCGACCATTGCCCGGGTTTTGGGACCGCTGCGAAGTTTGAGGCCTGTGCTTTAATGGGCGATGACCTGGATAACCGGGCCTTGCCGGGTGTAAAAATCGATGTGATTATGGGCAGGCACGCCGGGTTCCTCACCGCTGCTGCCGTGCTGGGAAAACAAAGAGAAGATGACGGCCCGCACCTGGTGTACGTTCCTGAAAGAGGCGTGTCCGTAAACAAATTCCTTGCTGATGTTGATGCTGTTTGTAAAAGACTGGGCCGATGTGTCGTTGCGGTAAGCGAAGGCATTTGTGACACCGATGGTGTTACGTGGGCTCAGAAGCTCGCCCAGCTGAAGGAAACTGACTCGCACGGCAATGTACAATTATCCGGAACGGGAGCCCTGGCAGACTTTTTAGCTGCCCAGGTAAAAGACAAGCTGGGTATCAAAAGAGTACGGGCAGATACGTTCGGCTATCTGCAGCGAAGCTTTGCCGGCCTGCAGTCTGCCGTCGATGCCGATGAAGCCCGTCAGTGCGGACGCCAGGCGGTTATCTACGCTATGGAGCATACCAGCGGCTCAGTGGCGATTAGACGGCTCGGCAGTGGCAGAGACTATAAGATTGAATTGTTCCGAACCGAGCTTAGCAGCGTGGCCGAAAAAACCAAGTCAATGCCGGATGAGTATATCAACGCCGAAGGCAACGGTGTAACCGAGGCGTTTGTTCAGTACGCTTTGCCGTTAACGGGCGGCCTGCCCAAAACCGACCATTTGTGTGATGCCCAGCGGGTCAGTTTCTAATTGAACAATGCTTCTACGAATGTATCTGGGGCAAACTCTGCGATGTCCTCGGGCTTTTCGCCAAGCCCTACGAATTTCACGGGTATATCAAGCTGGTCTTTAATTGCTATGACGATCCCACCGCGGGCCGTGCCGTCAAGCTTGGCTAAGAATATGCCCGTAACATTTATTGCCTCGGTAAATAATTTTGCCTGGGCGATGGCGTTCTGTCCGGTGGTGGCGTCCAGTACCAGCAGCACTTCGTTCGGCGCATTGGGGATTTTTCGCGCCACCACGTCTCGAATTTTGGTCAATTGTTTCATCAGGTCCTTTTGGGTATGCAGTCGTCCAGCGGTGTCGAGAATAAGTATATCGGCCCCTCTTGCCACTGCGGCGCTGCAGGCGTCAAAGGCCACCGCGGCAGGGTCCGAGCCGCTGGCGTGCTTTACGATTTCGGCGCCGATGCGCTGCGCCCATATACTCAACTGCTCAACAGCAGCGGCACGGAATGTGTCGCAGGCCGCGACGATGACTTTCTTGTTGTTCTGCGTGAACATATACGCCAGCTTGGCGATACTTGTGGTTTTACCGCAACCATTAACGCCCGCGACCAGCACCACGGTCGGGCCGGTCTGTGCGGTGCGCAGTTGCCTGTCACGGTCGGGCCAGTAGCTTTTAATGTGTTCCTTGAGGAAAGGAACAATCTGGTCACAGGTCTTGATTTGACCGCTGCGATAAGCCTGCCGCAGCCCGGTTATGAGCTTTTCGGTAGTCAGTATGCCGACATCGTCGGTTATGAGGGTCTGTTCAAGCTGGTCCAGCAGTTGTTCATCGATAGCCTTGCCCAGGGTCAATACCGCCGACAGGGATGAACTGATTTGATTGCGAGTTTTGGCAAGGCCCCGCCTGAAAAAATCACCTGTTTTAGTAAAAATTCCCATAATTGGCCGCTCAGAGTTAAAAATTGCCTTTGTAAGTGTCGCAGATATCCAGCCAAATTTCAAGAGCCGACTGCGTTTATCGGGTTTTTGCAGGGGCGGGGCGTAATTTTCTTTGACAAAAGCCGAAGATGAGGTTAGATTTATGTGGCTGGTTGGGGCACAAAAACAGTTCGTTCGAACACAGTTCGACCTGTTTCTAACGGTGCCTTTCAACGGTTATATTTGCCCGGCGATTAGTATTGTCCGCGTAACTGCGTCGAATTTTTGTCAGCTGGTTATAAGGGGGTCATGGTAAAGGAGTTCGTTTTGGCGGCCAGGGAAACCGAGGGTGTTTTTGCTGATATACTCGAACGTGCAAAGGCGCTGGACCCGGTCAACAGCCGCAAATGGTTCGAGAAGCTGACGGTTTTACACTTCAGCGGGGGGCTGCTTGAAATCGGCTGTCCTGATGAAGCTACGGTTCAGTATCTGCGCCAAAAGTGCAAGAGCAGTTTCACTCGTGCAGCCCAGCAGGTAACCGGCCATCTTGTCGGTGTCGAGTTCGAGACCGATGGCGGCAAAAGCGGGAGGTCACGAACATCACCCCCGACAGACCAGCCGGAACTGAGATTGCATCCCGACTACACCTTCGAGAATTTTGTCGTAGGCCCCAGCAACCGGCTGGTTCACGCAAGCTGCGTTGCCGTAAGCCAGTCACCGGGCAGCACGTATAACCCGCTTTTTATTTATGGCAATTCCGGCCTGGGCAAAACGCACCTTCTGCACGCCGTCTGCAGCGAGGCAAAAAACCATTTCCCCAACGCGGTTATTCAGTTTTTAAGCTGCGAGGATTTCGTCAACAGGTTCATCAGGTCCATAGAGGAGGGAAACCTTGCCTGGTTTCACAACCAGTTTCGTACTGTGGACATGCTGGTAATCGATGATATTCAATTCCTGCACAAGCGCGAGCAAAGCCAGGAGGAATTCTTTCATACTTTTAACGCCCTTTACGATAACGGCAAACAAATTATTTTAAGCGCCGACAGCGCCCCGGGCGAGATACCGTCGCTGGAGGAGCGGCTAATCAGCAGATTCAACTGGGGTCTTGTGGCGAGAATCGACCCGCCAAGCTATGAGACACGCGTGGCGATTGTTCAGAAAAAGGCTCACCTTCGTGACCTGGATATCTCCGAGGAAGTGGCCGAATACATAGCACGAAAGGTTCACGCCAATATAAGGGAGCTGGAGGGGGCGTTGACCGCCATTTACGCCTTTTCGGTCAGCAGCGGCAGGCAGATAACCCTTGCCCTGGCGCAGAACGCGATAAAAGGCCGGAACGAATCATCAGCCAGACATATAAGTATGACCGATATTATCGAGGTCGTTACGGACCACTTCGGGGTCAGGCTGGGCTATTTGCAGAGTAAGAAACGCAGCCAAAGCATAACACTGCCGCGTCAGATATGTATGTACCTGGCAAGGAACATGACCAGGCACAGTCTCGAGGAAATAGGGGGCCATTTGGGTGGACGCGACCATACCACGGTTATGCACGCCTGTGCTAAAATCGACCGCGAAAGACGCAGCGACCCGCAGATGAACGCAACACTGCAGCAGCTCAGTGCAAAAATAACCGAATCGCTGCAATAAATGTATCTGCCGGACAATTCTCGCATACCTGCCGAACGTACGCTATCTTTTGCCGCGTTCGGGTACAGGCAGACCCAGCTCGGTGAGGACCTTTTGCATATCCTCCCAGACCCTTTTGCGATTTTCGGCTGAATAATTTCGCAAAAGGTAAGCGGGATGATAAGTCGGCATAAGCTTTATCGGGGGCCGGCCGATAGCCGGACAGTATTGCTGAAAGCGTCCTCGCAACTGACCTATTGATTTGTTTGTTTCCAGCAGTGTCCTGGCTGCATGTGCGCCCAGGGCCACGATAATATCCGGGTTTATTATTTCAATTTGTCTTTGGAGGTACGGCAGGCAGTTTATTATCTCCTCGGGCCGGGGGTCGCGATTGTCCGGCGGGCGGCACTTGAGGATATTGCAGATAAAAACGTCACTGCGTTTTAATCCCATAGCAGCTATGATTTTATCCAGCAGCTGCCCTGCCCTGCCGACAAAAGGTCTGCCCTGTGCATCTTCATCGGCACCGGGGCCTTCGCCGACAAAAACTATCCGCGCATCGGCATTGCCTTCGCCGGCAACAGCGTTCGTCCGCAGCGACCCCAGGCCGCATTTATAACAGCCGGCAACCTCACCGGCTATGCTTTCCAGCTCAGCGGCCTTTTGCTTTGCCTGTGCCTGCTGTTGAGGCTTTTCGGGACTGCTGAGCGAAAAACCCGTCAAAAAATCATCCAGTTCGAGCTGCTGGCGAACAACCTTTGTGTATTTTGAATCTGCTTGCATTGGTGACAATTTTAATAACGCACTGTCGCTTCGGCAATAAATAAAAATTAGACTTAAGAACCCGCAGAGTATAATACTGCCCAAAAACCGGGCGCATAATTAAGGTGGATTTGTCGCCGGATAAACTGGGGAACCAGGATTCGGACCTGGACTAACTGATCCAGAGTCAGTTGTGCTACCGTTACACTATTCCCCAAAACTGCAAAATAACAGGCTATGCGGCCATAAAACTATCAGCAGCAACCGTCCCATCAATCGCATTATACGCAAAATGCGGGGATTCACAATCACAAAAAACTTTCAGGTACTAAGTTCCCTGTCCCGATAAGCCTGTATCGCCGGCTGTTGAAGAATCGTCATCGCTTACCTGTTTGGCCTGGTCGGCGGGCTTTTCAGTTTCGACCAGTTCCGAGAGCTTCTTGACCATGAGCTTGGCCTTGTAATCGGAAATCTGGTAAATCCAGCCCTTGTGCCGTGCGGAAAATTCATTCGCCTTGTCACGTGCCAGCAGCTTTGCCTCTTTCTGCTTTAACTGCTCTTCGGATTCCACGGTCTTTTCCTTGGTCACCGGCTGGGGGTCGGTAAACTCGGCATCACAGGTAACATAAGTTTTGCCGTCACTTTGAGCAATATTGAGTGTATAAACAGTTGAGTCTTTGAGGGTGCAGGTAAAACGTCTGTCAAAATCCAGTTTTTCTTTGAGACCCGATTGCCTGCTGACATCATCAAATCTGAGGTTTTTCACGGCCGTCAAAACGTACTGGTACTCATCGGCCTTCGGCCTGCTGCCGGCCGGCATCGGCTCCAGTACAACAGCTCCGGTTTGGCCGGTCTTTGTGAGTGTGTAAACTTCGTTGGGTCCGCTTACGGTAACCGACTCTACAGCGTCATCATCGACTTCAATCAGACTTTGGTCGATGTAGTTCATCGCCCAGTCATTTACCCAGGGCCGTTCGAGCGTAACATATACCTTATCGTCATCCACAAGCCGCACGTAAGTTCCCTGGCCGGTTTCCCTGGTCAATCCTATCACAACACCGGTCAGCAGCGCAGAATCGGCTTTCAGAAATCTCACTACAGCCTCAGCTTGTTCTTCAGCAACGCCGAGGTCGTCGTGATTGGCTCTGTCGTCGGTATAAAGTTCGGCCGTGCGAATATCCAGACACTTTGTAATCAGCTCGTTTATCCGGCTGGCAGCGGCAGGGTAATTGTCCTTCTCGACCACGACAAAACCTTCCTGCCTGCGCTTGAGGGTAACGGTTTTATCGGCGCGGCCCACGACAATACTGTCTATATCCGCCGGGTTAAGCCCCTGAATAAGGTAGGAAGGTGCGGTCTGTTCAGTCCCGGGCTTACTGGAAATACCCGACTGGACAACCGCCCATACAATCATACCGGCGGTAATAATGCCCAATATCGTAAGCTTTTGGTTACTCATTGCAAAACTCCTGCATATATTGCGAACACAAGACTTCTCAGGAATCACTGGCGTGGCTGATATAATATCTCTTTTTGGCGCTGCGGCGCAAGGCCAGAGTTATCGAGATGAGCAAAATGACGCCCGGCGCCGTGAGCATATCAAAGTTGCGAAGCATATTACCGAGATGCTCGATATGCTGGCGTTTTCTCATCTTCACCTGGCGAAGCTGTCGCCTGGCCTGGTGTATCTTCAGCTCGAGGTCTTTTTTCTTTTGAAGGATTGTACTGCCTATAATGTCTTCCTGTCCTTCTTTCGCTGAAGAAAGCATCGACTGTAATTCGCTCTGGAAACCCGCAATCTCGGCGTTGATTTTAGCCTCCTCTTCGGCGGTTTCGGCTTCAGCCTGTCGTTCAATTTCGTCAACACGAACAAACGGGCGATTGAAATTGCCGCGCGACCTGACGGAAATCAAATCGCTGGAACCAGCCAGACTGTCCAGCGAATTCAACATCAGCGCACTATTGTCCCCAACGACAATGTTGCCGAAGAACATATTCTTCTGGTAGGCCAGCATATCGGTTATGAAATCCACATCGGAAAACACCACAACTGCGCAATCTTCTCTGGCTTCGGCAAGGCCGTTTATTTGTTTGGCCATCTTCTGGTTGGGGTCGTCGGGGAGGTTTGAATCAGCCGGCTGTGCAATTTCCACCTCAATCCCGTCCGGAAAACTGCTCTTAAATCTGCCTGTAACCAGGTAGCCCATTGCAACCGGCCGGCTGCCGTCTATAAACTTGTCCATAAGGCGTGACGGATTCAGCATATTCAGCTCGTAACTATTCGCTGACCAACTGTTGCCCCTGGCGGTGGTGGTAACAATGGGGGTCCGTTTAATATCTGCCAGGCGCTCATTTACGTCGGGCACCTCTGTTAATACACCTGCAAACAGGTACCTGACCTGGTTAAGGTCGGCTGTTATTGCGTGCTCCTTGCTGAAGCATTCCGAGGTCAGATTGAGATAACCGATAATCGGTTCGGGCCTTCTGCTTGCATTCAGTGACGCTTTCAGCGCAAGGCTGCGGTCTCCTGCAAACGTGTCTTTGGCCATCTGCAGGCCCCAGGTCCGTAAAAGGGCGTTCAAATCCGAGCTCGGTGACTTCGGCTGCTGCCTTTGCATCATGTCCACAGGCGGCTGGTCGGCAAAACAGAAAGGGTCAACACAAATAACCGTTCTGCCGCCTTTGAGCACAAACTGGTCTATGGCAAACAAGGTCTTTTCAGGCAGGTCCTTGGGGTGAATAATAAGCAAAATGTCGATGTCTTTTATTTCGTTAACATCTGCGGGTACATCGGTAACCTGGTACTTCTGCCTCAACTGTTCAACGAATGTCCACGGCGGCTGCGGGGTCTGGCCCTGCATTCGCATCATCTGGGCCATATAGCCGGTAACGTCATCACCCATTACGTCAAGGGAACTGATAATTCCAACCTTTGTTTTCTGACGGGTGATGGCGCTATCTATGAGGTAACTTATGTCGTATTCTATGAAATTCTCGCGGTCGGGCGAGAAAAATGGTATGACCTTTTCAACACCGAACTGCGTCTGCAGCGCCAGGCCGAAGAAAAAGTTCTCTTCCTCTGTTATTGAGAACCTTTTAAGGCCGTATCTAAGTGCCGCAAGCTCCTCTTCGGAAAAGGGCCTTGGGTCGATTATCTCCAGCTCAATCATACCTTTGGCCTGCTTGGCATACTCCTCAAGCAAGGCCTTTACATATTCGTAGTAGTTGTTGAAGTACTTAATCTGGTCGGGCCCCTTAAGGGCGGCGGTTTTGGCGTAATAAAATTTTATCCTGACCGGCTGATTAAGCCTTGCGAGAATGGCCCTTGTTCCGGGACACAGCGTATAAAGCTTCTGGCCGGTAACATCAACCTTCAAGCCTTTGCCCGCGTTCTGACATATACTTACGGCACAAAAAGTGATTACCAGAACAAAGACAACGCCTGTAATCGCCCTGAACATTCTGTTCATCACCCGGCCTTCCTTTCATCCAAAACAATAATGCACGCAACCAGCCATCCTGTTATCAATAGCACAAAGTAAGAAAGGTCCTTGAATTCGAGCATACCCCTCTGTATCGCCTCAAAGTGCAAGCTAAAACTCATACCCGCTACGGCTGAAACCAGCCCCGCAGGTAAAAAGGTTGAAAGATAGTTCATCGTGGTCGGCATTCCCGCGAACACAAGTATCGCACAGGCAACCACCGCCAACACAAAGCTTATAACCTGATTCTTGCTGACCGCAGAAAAGAAACAGCCTATAGCAAGAAAGCCGCCGGCCATAAGGATACTGCCGAGATAGCCTGCTGCTATCAAGCCGATGTCAGGTTCGCCAAGCCAGTATACGGTGACAACCATCGGAAAAGTCAGCAGCAGCGCTATGCCCAGAAAGACCCACGCGGCAAAAAACTTGCCCAAAACCGCAGCAGTAACCGTAACCGGCAGGGTCAGCAGCAGCTCAACCGAACCGCTTTTTCGCTCTTCCGCCCACAAACGCATCGCAGTTGCAGGGACCATGAAAACAAACAATAACGGCAGATTCATAAAGAACAAACGCATATCGGCCTGCCGCATTTCGTAAAAACCCTGGCGGAACGTCATGTAACCGGAAAAAAACAAAAACACTACCAGGAATACGTATGCCAGGGGCGTCTGGAAATAGCCTTTGAATTCCCTTTTTAGTACCGACCAAAAACCATGCATATCGCAGACTCCTACGCAACTTTAGTTCTGGTAATTCTGCGGAAGACCTCGTCCAGACTGCAATTATACTGCTGTTTGAGCTTTTCAGGTGTTGAATCCACAAGAACGCGGCCTTTTGAAATTATAATCGTTCTCGAACAGACGGCCTCCACTTCTTCGAGAATATGTGTTGATATGATTATGCACTTATTCTCAGCCATTTTGTTTATGAGCTGTCTTACCTCGTGTTTCTGGTTGGGGTCCAGGCCGTCGGTGGGCTCATCGAGTATCAGCACGTCGGGGTCGTGAATGAGCGCCTGGGCCAGGCCCACCCGCCGCTTGTAGCCTTTGGACAGTGTCTCGATGGTCTGATGGTAAACCGATTCGACCGAGCACATCGGCACTATCCGGTCGAGGGTCTGTTTGCGTGTTTTGCCGTTTATTCTTCGCACATCACAGATAAAATTCAGAAAACTGCCCACCGTCATTTCATTATACGCAGGGGCATTTTCAGCCAGATAGCCCAGGCATCGCCTTACCTTAACAGGGTCTTTAAGGATACTATGGCCGCAGACGCTGGCGGTGCCGCTGTCGGGAGCCAGAAAGCAGGCCAATATCCTCATAACGGTAGTTTTGCCGGCGCCGTTGGGGCCGAGAAAGCCCAGTACCTGGCCCTTATCGACCTCGAAGGACACGCCGTCCACAGCCACGATAGAGCCAAAACTTCTGTGAAGGTCTTTAACGCTAATCATTTTTGCCTCCTGAAAGGCTTAAAACCTCTTTGGTAAATTGCACAAATTATGCAAAAAACCCGGCAAAAATCAAGGACTTTTTTTACAGGCGGCGATGGTCTTTTCAGGTAAAGCAAAAGTGGTGCAAAAGCGCGGCCCGCAGGGCATTACGACGGTAAAATCAAAATTCAAAAACAGTAATTCCCGGCATTCGGACAGGTTGCCGGTGTTAGCCGACAAATCAGGAACTTTTGAGAAAACAGGTATTGACGGAACTTCCGGCAATGGTAGAATAAACGGAGCTTTGTTGATTTTGGCAGCAGTATGGGGGCCGATAAATGCAGGACTACCAGATTACAGAAGATAAGCTGGACGAACACGTTGAAAAAATATCTGTGGGTTTGAAACCGGAGTTTGAGCCAAAGCTGGAGCGGGTGCATGTGTGTGATTTTTACGATGCTCTTGTGGAGGAGTTTCCGGGTATTTTCGAAACTCTGATTCACAGCCCTACGGAATGCCAAATAAGGAAAACATTTGTGTTTCCGGGCAAGATGGACATAGAGAGCGTAATATTAATATGTCAGCGGGGAGGGATGGATTTTGTAATACCAAGGCGGTTTGCCCTGGTTCAAGAGAACACTGCTTTAGAGGATACCCAGGAAATTGCCGCCGGGTGTATCAAGCTGATTCGAAAACATTTTCCGACCAAACGGATTTATGGATTGGGGCATATAAATGAATATATTTTTGGCCTGGAAGAGCATAACGGGCCTGAATTTATCGCGTCAAGATTTACGAAGATAACGGTTCAGGGACAGGATGAGGAAATATCGGTAAGGGTGAACAGGCCGGACAACGATTATAATAAAATAATCGATTTAAAGCCCGTAGTGGAATTTCAGGCAGGGCAGGAAGGTGTCACGAGATGGGGTATGAAGGTCTCGGTTGATTTCAATAACCGTGATACGACACGGGACCTGACGCTTGATGACGTTCGGCTGATTATAGAAAAATCCGGCCAGTTCAATCGTGACGAACTGTATGCATTTTTGAATGCGACAGAGACATGGCAAGGATGATGGCTTGCCGCGCGTTTTCAGCACAGTACGAGTAAAGCGGTGCGAAGAGAAATGAACATTGGCTAACATCTTATCCGGCGGGCGCGCTGCTCAATTCCGTCTTATATATTGAACTGGACACTACGTTATTGCCGCTGCCGTAAAGGCGTACGAAAGACACCGGCTAATAGCTTGTGTTGACAGGGACCGGCGGTATCTGATAAGCTGGTTTCATGGCGCGGGTTATAAAATCGGCACTTTTTGCTGCGGCAATTGCCTGGCTTGCCGGCTGTAACGGCAGCCCCAAAGACACCCCTATCTGGGAAAAAGTCAAAATTACAGACCTGGCCACCCCCGAGATTAACGAGCCTGTCGGTTATCCGTCACCGATACTAAAAACCATAAATTTCGATGTCTATACGTTCCATCTGCCGGCTGAAAACATAAACGCGCTCGATAATATCCTGCAGATGCTGTACACGAAGCCGCTGTGGTTCAATAACTACGATGCCTTCGAGACCAACTGTTTCGCGGCCGGCTTCGGCCAGCTTGACATCTGGGACAAAGTGCGCGACCTGTTAGTTGCTGCCGGCGCAGAGAAGGCCTCCGGCACGGCTGTAATGCTGCCCGACGGCCAGGCGAACAGGATTTTCGTTACCAGATTAGACAAGGAACAGTCGGTTTTCTACAGCCGCACAGGCGATTCAATGGAGGCGGTCAGTATCGGGCCGGGCACAATGACGCTGCGGCTGCAGGCTGAGAAAATTGCCGGCCTGCGAGGCCAGTGTCAGGTCAGTATCCAGCCGGCATATTCGCCCCTGATAAGAGCAGACGCCCGGCCCGAACAGGATGTTCAAAAATACGGGGATTACTTCTTCGATTCGGCTGGGTTTAAATTAAGAATGAGCGGCGGCGACTTTGTCTTGCTGGGGCCGAAAAAACTCGTAAATAACCGCATAATCCTGCCCGGCCTTTTCTTCACGCAGCCGCAGCCGAAACCGCTTATAAGAATTTTTTTAATTATCTGCACGGCAATAAACCTCTGACGATATGAATCAGCCCACCGTAGCACTGACCCGATGCAGCGATTATCGCCAAACAACAATCGCACAGGCAATCAAAACACAGTTCGAGCTGCTTGGCGGGCTGGAAAAATTCGTATCCCGCGGCGACTCGGTACTGCTGAAACCTAATTACATCGCGCCAAAGTCCCGACGCTGCGCTACGCAAACCGACCCCGCGATAATAATAGAAACGGCGCGCCTGCTCAAAGATTACGGCGCCAGACCTTTTGTGGCGGATTCGCCGGCGTGGGGAAACGTGTTCAAGTGTGTCGAAAAACTGAAATTATCCGAACCTTTGCGGAAATTATCTGTTCCGGTCAGGCAGCTTAACAAACCCAGAAGCTGCAGATTAAAAAACCACAACAGCACCATAGGCATCAGCTCGGCGGCGCTGGATGCCGATGTGATTATAAATTTACCCAAGTTCAAGTCGCATCAGCAGCTTGTCACTACATTTGCGGTAAAAAACATGTTCGGCTGTGTCAGCGGAAAGCGAAAGGCGCTGCTGCACTT